>SAAM01000065.1 GCA_009929415.1 Clostridia bacterium
GCACCCCGAAGGGCCCAGGAAGGAGAAGCACTCCCCCTCCCTGACCGTCAAGTTGAAGTTGTCCACGGCAATCACGTTCTGACCCGAACGGGTGCCGAATTCCTTGGTAACATTGCTTTCGGAGGCCTGCATTGCGACTTCCAGACTGAGGCTCTATGCTGTCTCCTGTGTAATTGTTGAATGCTTTGCATTGAGGTAAGCCAGGCTCAGAGGTCAATACGCAGGTCTGCTTTGTGTATCTCTGAAGCGATTTCTCAATAGGCTGTTCTGTATTAGTTGGCTGTAAAGTCTAGTGCTTGAATATTTGCTTCGAGTAAAAATGATGAGTAGCAAGGCCAAGGAGGAGAAGCTATCTGCGATATCTGATCCGACGACCACTAGAGCCAACTCGATGAGTAACAAGAACCTTGGATATCAAGGTATGGAGGCTAAATATGCGCAAAACTCAGCACTGGAGAAAAACTGGAAGGGTAGTTACAGTAATAGTGGGATATCCCACTAGGAGTATACACATGCAAGCAATAGCTGAATATGATGCCACGGTTGATATGAAAAAGTGAATCACTTTGAGAGGGAGGAAATACTCACATTATCATGTTGCTGAATATGAGGATGGCCGCATCATTCTTGAGCCAAGAGTACTGGTATCCCCCTTTGAAGTCTCCAAGAACACACTTGCCATGATGGATTCCTCTATTGAAAACTTCAAACATGGAAAAACTTCAAAACCGGTGGATCTATCATCCTTTCCATTGGATTAAGGCTTCTCCTCAATGTACATAATTAGGCTCGGGATACCAGAAATGGAAGAACTATGGACAAGCCTCACACAGAAACATAAGGAAGATGTTCTTACCTTGCAAGAAGAGCTCCTCTATAAAAAGATGGGGAAAGCGATGCTTCTTCTTTCAAACAATCCAAGGCATCCTGGGCTTCAAAGCCACGAAGTAGAAGCATTAAGTCGTGTCGGTTTGGGGTGAAGGTATGGGAGTCTTGTTTGCAGAATAAGACGAGTGGAGCTGGTCGGATATTTTGGGTATATGGCCCAGGGAAACAAGAAAGCTCCTGTTGATACCCAACGATGCACATTTTAAGCTTATATCACGTGATCTTCCCGCCGGCCTGTGCCCTGTTTGTACTTCTAGCCCTTGTCCAGCATTGTTTTCCCTAGCCGTCTGGTCTGTCCAGGCATATCGAGAGACTGTAAGCTGAACCTGCTAAATATAAGGGTTAAAATGACAACCAACACGAGAAAATGATGGGGTAAAAAGTCGATTTACTTTCTATTCCCTGTGTATCGAGTACCGTAGCTCAACCATGTTCTTTCCTGATTGCTGCACTGAGGTAAGCTGCAAGACCGGGCGTACATCGCCCTGTAATAATGCAGGGCGATCGTGCATTCGTTTGGACTAGGAGCTTGATGCGGGAATCATAAGCTGAAGGATGGTCTTATCGGTCTCTTCCATTCCGATATGGCAGAGACGCTCCATATTTAGAAGCGTTGATTCGATATCTTTTCCAATAATCCCTACTGATGTGCATCTGACATCCTGATGCAGGACAAGGTTGGCAGTCATGGCCGCACTTTGGAGACAAGAATGAATCTTGAGGGCGCACGTTCTCTTTGCTCCATCACAGACTATTCCGGTGAGATTTGCCAGCATCGTCTCGACGGCGGCACTAGTCTGCTCACGGTTTCCTCCAAGCAAATACACATATGAGCAGCACGTTCCGATTGCTGCCGTGAATACCCCACACAAAGCCGACAGTCTTCCTTTGTATTGCGCGAGATAGATTGCTACCAGGTTGCTTAAGGCGAGAGCTCTTATGAGCACAAGCTTATCGACTTTCAGAAACTCAGCAACAATTAGAGGTCCCAGAATGGCCGTAACTCCTTGGTTTCCGCTACCGGAATTAATGACGACAGGCATGGTGCATCCAGACATTCGCGCATCGGAAGCTGAAGCAGAGAGCGCTGCCGCATACTCGAATGCTTGCTCCAGTGTTTCGATGCTCTTTGCTTGTGAAGTATAGGCGGTTCTTCCGACGCTTAGCCCATAAGGCTTTTTCAAGCCATGTTCTCCAATAGTTCGATTGGTCTGTGCCATCTCCAAGAGGAACCCACACTGTTCAAGCGTACATGTATCAACAAAATCCAGGATGCTTTCCAAGCTCCAGTCCTTTATAGGGTTTGCTGACTGCGAAGCAAGCTGATCGGAAGGGTCGATCTTCCAGATAGTCTTGCCATTCTTTACTTTCTCGATCACAAGATCATGTTGTTCAGCAATGGTTGCAGAAGCCGACTCTGCCGATCCAAAAACAGTGACTCGTATATACAGTGGAGAAGTGTGGTTTACAAGCACAATCTCAACGTTCTTTTGCTCGATGAATGCATGTATCTCTGCCTCAAGCGCATTCTCGATTGATGAGAGAATATTTAACCCTTGGTCGACTCTCCCGTACAAAATTCCCAGCATCACAGCAGCTGCTAGCCCGGTTGATACGGTATGAGGGATTCCGACGCCCATGACGTTCTTGATTACATCCCGACTCGCCTCGATGAGGACCCGTTCAGGCTTTTTTGCAAGCAGCTCTCTTGCCATGGCTCCTGCAAGTGCTGCAGTTGCAGGCTCGGTACACCCCATCACTGGTTTAAGCTCTTGTCTGAGAATTTTGACATACGTAGGCAGTTCTGCTTTCATGGTAAAATTACTCTATCATAGAAAATCTGGGCTCACTACATTTTTTTAAGAGTATTACACAATTTGTTAATATATACTTAAATTATCTTAAGTAAATTCCGTATTATAAAATATCATAATACTATAGAATAAAAAGAAATAAAAAATATTTTTCCGATATTCCATATATTTTTAGAAATTTTATTACTTAAATATTTCTTTACAACTAGGGAATCGCGATGTAGCATACAGATGCAAGAGTTTTGATATTTATAAATTATTTTGAAGCTTATGTAAAATTTTTTTTGAATTGAAAATGCATGTAAGGAGATGTTAGATGATGAGACCAAAAGGATCCTGGGTCGCCATTCCAACGCCATTTAATAGTGATGGATCGGTGGATTTCGGTGGATTCGAAACACTGATTAATTTTCATGCACAGAATGATACTTCGATGCTGCTTGTAATGGGTTCAGCCGGAGAGGTCTCTTTGCTCTCGGTTGAAGAGCGAATGTCAATTGTTAAGAGAGTCTCTGCAATGGCAAAAGGCAAATTACCTGTTTTCTATGGTTCCTCGTTGCCTACTACTCAGCAGACAGTTGACTTTGCACGCTATGCAGAAGCCGAAGGTGCCGATGGTCTGATTTTTACCGCGCCACCTTACCTCCTGCTTACCCAGACGGCATTATACCAATTTCTTCGAGAAGCAATGGCTTCCGTTTCAATCCCCGTGGGCATATATAACAATCCAACCCGTGTAGTAAGCAACATCAATCCTGAGACAATTGAGAAATTGTCCAATGAGTTTCCTCATTTTGTAGCAGACAAGGAAGCAGTCCCCAGCGTACAGCAGTTGGCAGAAGTGAAGCGGCGGGTAGGGGACAGAATGAGCATCTTGTGTTGTGACTATCCAAAATACTCGATTCTCTTGCCTACACTTGCCCTGGGAGGCGATGGCGCTGCAAATATTGGGGGAAATGTTATCCCGCGAGAAATGGCCCAAATGAACAAGCCTTGGGAAACCATCGAGCAGGTAAAGCTCTGTCGAGAACTCTTCTTTGAGTATTATCCGCTTACCTCCATGCTTTACACATTCAGCAACCCGGTAATGATCAAGCCAGCGTTGGATTATCTCGGATTGCCTGGAGGCAAGCTTAGAAAGCCGAATCTCGATCTAGAGGGTAAAAAACTTGAAGAGTTGCATGAAGTTATGGATAGGTATGAATTGCGTAAAAAGTATGGAATCATGTAAGTGATGAAGGAACAGCCAATGTTGAAAGTTCTTGAATTGAAGAGAAATGACTCGGTGAAAGAGAGTATCGAAGCTTTTGTCCAAAGCAATGGATGGAAACGGGCCATTGTCACCGGAGCACTTGGCAGTGTGGTCGATGTTGTAGTCGGTAACGCTAAAACCATGACCATTCCTCCTGAAGTTACGTATACACAGATTGCAGGGCCCTTCGAGATTCTCGCTTTTTGCGGCGAAGTTACGAAACAAGAAGATGATTCATGGTTCATCCATATTCATATGGCTGGGTCAAAGACGGATGCCACAGTCTTCGGTGGTGGTATGCAGAAAGCTACAGTGTTTAAAGGTCTGCAAGTATTTCTTACAGAGGCCTAAAAAAAGGAAGGTAAGTATGGACAAAAGGAAAAAAGCTGTCGTACTGGTTTTGATGGTAGCGTTATTAATGACGGGACTTTCTGTGTTTGCCCAAGGGCAACAGGAGAGAGTAGCTGAGGCTGATCCTCGCTTTCTCTCGATTGCTGCTGGTTCCGTCGGCGGTGAATGGTATGTGGTGTCAGGGGTAATTTCCGAGTTTCTTTCCCCGGAATTTCCTGATACAAACATTAATGTAATAACGGGCGGAAGTGTATCCAATCCCTTGATGGTCTCCTCCGGGGAGGCTGAGATAGCAACCACCCAGGACAACGTTCTTGCCGATGCATTGGCAGGTGTGGGACCGTATGCAGACGATGGAGTTGTCTCTGGTATTTCCAGTCTTCTCAGGCTTGGTGAGATTCCCATGTCTATCTTCCTAGTGGAAGAGAATTCCAAATATACATCTGTACAACAGATTTTTGATGAGAAGATGCCTATCAAAATTGTTACTGCAGTGCAGGGTGCTTCTCCGGCATTGGCCACTGACAGGGTGCTTGAAGCGTATGGTGTCAGCGTAGCGGATATCAAATCCTGGGGTGGTAACGTCTCCTATGTCTCCTACTCGGAAGCAACTTCTTTGATGAAAGATGGTCATGCTGATGCCTATTGTGGCCCGATCATGCCCGCTACACTGGAACTTGCTGTCTCCAAGAAGATCAAGGCTCTGCCGTTGGACTCCCATATCATCGACAAGCTGCACCAGACCTACAAGTATGGTATCAGCACGCTTCCTGCCGGAAAGTATGACTTCATTAAGCAAGATTTGCGGGTCATCACGGAAAACCCGATTCTTATCGTTTCCAGCAAGCTGTCTGATGACGTGGTCTATAGGATTACGAAAACCATCTGTGAGAATGGGGAGAAAATCCGCAATGCAAGTACCACGTATGTGAACTGGACACCAGACGTTGCTCCAGAGATGTATGGTGGACCGATTCATCCGGGTGCCTTGAAGTACTATCGTGAACAGGGATGGGTTAAATAATCAATTATGGAAAACGCGACGACTATGCAAGACCGAATTGTCAAGACGATTTTATTCGTATTCTCTCTTCTGTTGGTTGGGTTTCATATCTACACAGCAGCCTTTGGAAGTGTAGTCACACAATTGCAGAGAAGCTTTCATCTGTTGCTGACCGGGTCAATGGCATTTTTATTGTACCCGATAGCAGGAAAGAAGAAGCGTGTGCAATGGATTGATTTTTTGTTCTTCATCGCCGCAGTAGTTGCATTCGGTTATATTGCACTGCAATATGACCGAATAGCACTACGAAAATCGATGACCTCGTACCTTTCACCTCTGGATTTGGTAATGGGTGGCCTGGTCATCGTTTTGCTTCTCGAAATTGCCAGGAGAGCGGTTGGCATAGTGATGTCGCTTATTGCAGTAGTGGGGCTCGTATATGCGTTTTTTGGGCCGTATATGCCAGGAATGCTTGCACATAGGGGAGTTTCGCTGCGTGGCATTATCGATTACCAGACATGGGGGCTTGATGGTGTCTATTCGATTCCGCTAAGCATCTCGGCTACGTACATAGTGCTTTTCGTTATTCTTGGTACCTTGCTCGAATACATAAAAAGCGGTGATACCATCATGGATCTCGGGAAAATGGCTACCGGGAAATACCGCGGCGGCCCAGCCAAGGTTGCATGCATCACCAGTGCCTTGTTCGGTTCCATTAGTGGAAGCGCAGCGGCGAATGTATATGCAACAGGCAGTTTCACCATCCCAATGATGAAACGCATCGGGTACGACAAGAAAACCGCCGGGGCCATTGAGGCAGTGGCATCGACCGGCGGACAGTTGATGCCGCCGGTTATGGGTGCTGCGGCTTTCCTGATGGCCGAGTTGATTGGTGTACCCTATATTGAGATATGTAAGATTGCTCTTATGCCTGCCATATTCTTTTATGTCGGCTTGCTGTTCGTTCTTGATTTTGAGGCGGCCAAGCTCGGCCTCTCCGGCCTGCCGCAGAGTGAACTTCCCCTCTTCAGGAATATTGCGAAGAAACTCTATTTGCTGTTGCCCATCGTAGCGTTGGTACTATTCCTTGTCATCGGTTATACACCGTACAAAGCTTCGTTTTATGCCATTCTCATCAGTGCTGTCCTTGCATTGGTCAACAGCGATGTGAAACTTGATCGAAAAATGATCTATGACATTATCGTTACCTGTGGAAAGCGTACTGCCATGATAGCCATTGCATGTGCTGCAGCGGGTATCATTATTGGAGTGATTACCCTCACGGGCCTCGGCCTTTCGCTTTCATCCTTGATCCTCTCCCTCTCAGGAGGACACCTGGTACCGGCATTGTTGCTGTTGATGCTCACCTGCATCATTATGGGGACTGGAACCCCTACAACAGTTGCCTACATTCTTGTTGCTACTCTCGGGGTGCCGGTCATGGTCGATCTCGGATTGCCGTTGATGGCCAGTCACTTGTTTGTGTTCTATTTCGCCGTCATCTCGATGGTGACGCCTCCTGTGGCCATAGCTGCGTTTGCAGCCGCTGAGATAGCAGATGAGGATCCCATAAAGGTTGGATTCACTTCCATGCGTATTGCTGTGATTATATACGTGATACCTTTCATTTTCCTCTTTGACCCTGCAATGTTACTGCAGGCGCCTTTGCTAACTTCCATCTATCGATTCATTGCCTTAACCGCTGGTATCGTTATGGTATCCGGTGCGTTTACGAGGTGGTTCTTCCGCAAGTTGAGATTGCATGAAGAGGTGGCATTGGGTGCAGTTGGAATTGCAGGTCTCATCCCGAATCTGTACTTAAACATTGTGTGTGTTGCAATTCTTCTTGTCATTGTGCTGTTGCAAAGAATAGCGAATCGCAAGAGAATGAGTGGGGGAGCAACAAGTAATCAGAAATGACTGGAAAAGCAATGAAATTAATGATAGGAACAGTCCTTAAGCATAATAGGGAGCAGTGCGGATACAATCTCAAGAATCTGGCTGATAAAACCGGACTCTCATCGAGCTATATTTCACAGATTGAACATGGCAAGGTTTCCCCTTCACTTTCCTCGTTGGTCAAAATAGCCGATGTACTCGGGACGACTATCCAGGGACTTTTTGAAGAGGTCTCATCGCAAAACGAGCGTCCTGTCATTCGAAAGGATGACCGGAGGCTCGCTTCTTCTCTTGATGAGGGTATACATATTTCCTTTGCGACGAACAGTGTGCTCTCGAAGATCATGGAAGTGGCGGTTGTAAAGCTCGAGGTTGGAGCCCAGACCGGGGATAATGCAGCCTCCTACAAACGTTTTGGCTCCCAGGTTATGTACGTAACCAAGGGGAAAGTTGAGGCACGTCTGAAAAGCGAAACGTTCATTCTTGAGAAAGGCGACTCCTTGAATATGAATTCAGACGACCCGCACTCCGTCAAGAACATTCATACCAATGAATCAGAGGTGATATTCTTCGTTGTTCCGCATCATTCATAGGGGAGGTTTGTATGCGTTGTATCGTCGTCGGGGGGAATGCAGCAGGCATGAGCGTTGCTGCAAAACTCATGCGTACAAAAGAGAATGTTGCATTGGTTGTCTACGAACAGAGTGGAATTGTATCATTCGGTTCTTGCGGGCTTCCTTATTACATTGGAGACTTTTTCACCGACCATACCTACATGTTCTCCCGATCTGTTGAATCATTTCGACAATCCGGTATTGATGTCCGCCTGCATCATACGGTCACTGCAATTGATGTCTCCAAACGCACGATTGCAATCACCGATGATGCTGGCCATGAGATAGAGGACAGCTATGACGTGTTGATCATTGCAACTGGGGCTTCTGCAATCAAGCCGCAAATCGAGGGAAGTGGCAAGCAGCACATATACACCTTGCGTAATCTTGGTGATGGTCAGGCTATTAAAGCTTGCCTTTCTGGTACCGGCGAACATGCTGTCGTAGTCGGCGCTGGTTTTATCGGGTTGGAAATCGCAGAAGCCTTACATGCCCAAGGTAAAAAAGTACGTCTGATAGAGTTGGAGGATAGGGCTCTGAAGGCAGCAGTCGGACCCGAGGTTTCTCAACGTATTTTGAAGGAGCTAGAGGATAAAGGGGTGGAAGTCTCTCTGTCAGAGCGTGTAGTTGCCTTTGGTGGAGCAGACGCTGTCAGTGAGGTTGTAACTGACAAGGGTACCTATCCTGCTGATTTGGTCATTCTCTCCTTGGGCATCCGGCCGAATACCAAATTCCTCTCCAACACTGGTCTCAAGATGCTCACAAATGGTGCAATTGTGGTGGATGGTCATGGAAAAACCTCCATCGATAATATCTATGCTGTCGGCGATTGCGCTGCCGTTCCTCACCTGATTACCGGCCAGCCCACCTATGCACCCTTGGCCACCACGGCTAATAAACTGGGCAGGGTCATCGGAGACTATTTGGGAGGTGAAGATCGAGCCTATCCGGGAACGTTGTTGAGTAGCTGTGTCAAAGTGTTTGACTTGGAAATTGCCCGGTGTGGGATAACTGTTGAAGTAGAGGGCTCCTCTTCTGTAACCATTACTGACAAGAATCACACAAATTATTT
>SAAM01000474.1 GCA_009929415.1 Clostridia bacterium
TCTGGTGTGCCGCAGTTTTGATGATTTCATTCTTGGCCTCCTCGGTTTGTTTGTCTGCGATGATATAATCCCTGGCTAGAACCATCGTATACAAGGCGACATAGAGATAGGTCATGTAGGGGATCATCTGAATGTCGTAACGGCCAAGAAGGATGGTCAAGAAATCGTGGGCCATGCCGTAGGCAAGACAAATATCGGCGATGATTTGCAGGACGGTACTGACTCTGGAGCTGACGAGCATGGAGTGTTGATACGTACCTACCTGGTTATAGACACGATACATCAGAAAGAAAAACATGAATGGGAAGAAGCCGATAGCCAACGGGTAGATTATCGAGTAGGGAAGTATCAGGCTCAGAAGTGACAGGCCTATACAAACCCAAAAGAAGACTCGTGCCAAGACTATGACAAAAGCGGATGGGAAACGCTTGTGAAATGCATAGACAAAGAATCCTGATGCCAAGTAATAGGTAATGATCTGAAGGCGCTTGAGCAGCAGGTAATCGAGATTGGGCAAAAGCGTATAGATGGAGATGTTGTTGCGCATGATGTTTCCAAGAGCCACCATCATGATACCCAGGGCAAACCAGACATGTGAACTTTTTTTCGTAGAAAAGATTGCAAGGGAGAGCTGTAAAAGCGAGAACAAGAACAATTGTCCGAACATGAATAGGTCTATTGCCACCTGCTTCTGATACCTGTAGGAAAGCTGGGGTTTGGACGCAAGATAGACTTTCTCCCACAACCCCGCCCTCGGATGGACGAAATTGCTCACGCGAATCTGCAGATCATTGACCCCTGGCATGAGTAGGAATGTATGCGATTGCGGCATTGCCGAGGGAACACTTTGCTCGGGAACCGGAGAATACTTTCCCGAATTTCCAACCAGACGATCATTGACCCACAATTCATAGCTGGTCCCGGCATTGTTGGTGAAAAACTCGAACTGCGTCGGGCTTCCTTCCCAGAGAAGTTGCAATCGGTAGGTGCCTACCCCACGCTTCCATGCGACGGATGGGACCCGCTGCAGACGCTCATCCTGCTCAGGAATTGCAAGCAGCCACTGCCCCTCCAAGCTGAAGCGCCGATTTCCGTCAAGGTGAGGAACGGTTATGATTCCCTGCTCTGCAATCAAGACCTGACTATTGGAAGGAATGGGAACAAGCGCAGTAAGGGAAACTACAAGCAGGATAAGAGCAAACCAACCAGCAGTACCTACCATAGAGCCTTTTATTTCACTCATCATCCGCTCCTGTTTGTATGATAAAAGAGCGGTAGTAAAACAACAAGATTGTAAACAGGAAAAAGGGGGGCATTGCAGCCCCCCAATTTGTAGGAATAGTCTTACTTGGCGATCAAGCGGAGCAAAAGCTCATAGATCTGCTGTCCGCCCTGTGCCGGTGTGATCTGACCAAAGGCAACTCTCTGATAAATCAGGAAGAGTGTGCTGTTGAACTCAGTGTCGTTGGGCACGTGGTCGGTCTCAGGAGAAGTATGGGGACCTGCAACCTGCATGTAGTCAAGAATCTTCTGGTCGACCGGTGAGGAAGAACCAGCTGCACGAGCGGAAGCAGAAGCGGGTGTTCCGCGGTTGCTGCCGAGAATCAGGGCTGCTTCAGGGTCGTTTACCAGGAAGTTGATGAACTTGATGGTCTCATCGGCATTCTTGGAATCCTTGTTG
>SAAM01000475.1 GCA_009929415.1 Clostridia bacterium
AAAAAGCGCCATCGAGCATATCGAAAATAAGCCTTTCAGATATGATTTCAGTCACCCGGACAGGCAGGCTGTAAGCCGTTACCGCAACAGCTACTACTACATGTTCCACAACCCCTGCTCCCTCGTCAAGACATCTTACGGATGCCCCTATAACTGCAACTTCTGCTTCTGCAAGGAGATCACTCAGGGGAAATACTTCGCAAGAGACATGGAGGATGTAATCGCAGAGATCTCTGGAATAAAGGAGAAGGAGATATACATAGTGGACGACGACTTCCTGTTCGGGGAAGAAAGGCTCAGAAAATTCATCTCCCTGATAAAGGAAAAGAAGATAGATAAAAACTACCTCGTGTACGGCAGGGCTGATTTTATAGCAGCAAACAAAGAGCTTATGAAAGAGCTGAGACATGCCGGCCTGAGATCAGTGATCGTAGGCATTGAATCCATAAGGAAAAAGGACCTTCAGAGCTACAACAAGAAGACCACGGTCGAGATGAACGAGCGCTGCATAGAGATCCTCAGAGAGCTTGACATAGAACTCTACGCCACAATGATCCTTCCGCTTGATTTCACGAAAAGCGACTTCAGGGACCTCACGAACTGGCTCACAAAAATGAAGGTGACCTTTGTCAATCTTCAGCCGCTCACCCCGCTTCCCGGCACGGACATATTCAGCGAGTATGAGGACAGGCTTCTCGCTTCAAGGACCGAATATGAAAAATTTGATATGGCCCACGTGATCCTGCAGCCAGCTCATATGAGCGTCAGGCAGTTCTATATACAGATACTGCTGAGCTACTACAGAGTCGTCATGAGACCGGCAAGCACCTTAAGGATGCTCAGGAAATACGGCCTTAAAGAAAACATAAAGATGCTGATCGGCAGCCAGAGAGTTAGCCTTCAGTATATAAAGAAAATAATAAAAGGTTGAATCAGAAGATAAGAGGTTTATATGAAAAAACTGCTGCTTATACAGCCAAGCCCCTACGAAAAAGATGGAAAGGTCATAAAAAAGAAGAAGCTCTACTTCACAGGACTCGCCCTGCCGCTGCTCGCCGCCCTTACCCCGGATGACTGGGAGACAGAGCTCATTTACGAGGTCATCGAGGACGTTCCTTTTGACACAGATGCAGACCTTATAGGAGTAAGCACCATGGGCCACGGCGTTATAAGATCCATAGACATCGCAAAGGAATACAGAAGAAGAGGAAAAACCGTCATCCTCGGAGGCTACATGGCAAGCATAATGCCGGGCGAGGCCGTGAAATACTGCGATTCTCTCATCATAGGAGATGCAGAGCTCGTATGGCAGCAGATGCTGTCTGACTTTGAAAATGGTAAGCTGAAAAAGACTTACGAAAAACCACTCGAAGGCAACTGGTACTCCACCCCTTCCCCACGGTTCGACCTGCTTGAGGGCAAAAATCTCGGAGACTTTCTTCCCGTCCAGGCAGGAAGAGGCTGCCCCAACTCCTGCAGCTTCTGCTCCGTATCGTGCCTCTACAGAGGAAGATACGTAAAGAGGCCGCTCCCCGAGGTCATAAGAGACATAGAGCAGATCAAGTCCCTCGGATACAAAAAGATACTCCTTCTTGATGACAATATATTCTCAGACAGGAAGTACCTGGACAGCCTGCTCGATACCCTGATAAAGCTCGACATAAGCTGGATGAGCCAGTG
>SAAM01000476.1 GCA_009929415.1 Clostridia bacterium
ATTGTATCTACCCTTGACGGAAAGATAAAAAATACTCTGGGCAGGAAAAACAGGGACTATCAGATTTCCCGTTTCGGTGTTGCATCGCAACCCTACTATGTTTTGATTGACCAAAATGAGGTCTCTCTTGCAGAACCTATAGGAGAGTGTTCTAAGGGTGAATTTTTGAAATTCCTGAATCAGGGGATTCAAAAATTCACCACTCAATCTGTCAGATAGTCTCGAAAAGGTCTTCTATCGGCTTTCTTACCTTCTTCAAAAACTGATTTGTGTCTTCAGGTGATCTGAAGCCTACAGCTCCTATGCAGGCAGAGGTGAGATTTCTCTCTTTAAGTCCCAGGATTTCATCAAATTTCTCCTTATCGAACCCCTCCATAGGACATATATCAATTTGCTGTTCCGAAGCGGCACAAATCAAGGCACCCAAGCCTATGTATGCCTGTTTTGCGGTCCAGTTCGATAGCTGAACCTTGGAAAGAGAAGAGATTACTCCGTTAATCATATTCTTGTAATTCTCACTCTTCTCAACGGGGTAATTATTGGTTTCCGCTCCCAATTTCAGGAATTCATCCACTTTTTCAGTTCCGTATTCTGTATAGTTAACAAAAATAAAGAGTTGAGAAGCCTCTGTGATAGCCGGTTGCCCGTATGCCGCTTCACTAAGTCTCTTTCTAATCTCGCCATCCTCCACAACTAACACTTTGTATGGCTGAAGCCCATAGGATGAAGGGATATAGTTCACCGCCTGCTTAAGATACTCTATCTGATCTTTACTTAATTTCTTATTGACATCAAAACGCTTGGTGGCGTAACGCCACTTTAATCCATCTACAATATTCATTTGAATTATTTTTAGTTTCCGGAAGGCGCTCATATATGAAAGGCCTTTTGAACTAAACAACATAATTCAGGGTCGATTGTTCACTGTTCAACGCCACAATTGAACATCCGACTTATCGGGACAATCTTTCAGAAGCTCACAAATATTCTTACCGGAACCGGGGAAAGTATAATCAGAAGCAATATCACTCATCGGTAAAAGCACAAATTTTCTCAGATGTGCCCTCGGATGGGGGATTACCAACCTCTCCCCCTCTAAAACTATCTCTCCGAAAAGAATAATGTCTATATCAATCTCTCTGGACTCATAACCCGTAGCTTGCGGGTCTCTTGTTCTTCCCAGGTCACTTTCAATTTCCAATAGTCTATCCAGTAAATCCAAGGGAGACAAATCTGTCTGAATAGAGACAGCCATATTTAGAAACCATGTTTTTGAGTTGAAGCCCCACGGTTCGCTCTCGTATATATGAGACACAACCGGAGTTTTCAAAGATATCTGGTCAATTCGGTCAAGGGCAAGGTTGAGAAAGTTCAATCTGTCACCCTTGTTGCTTCCCAATAATAGTAAAACCTCGTTCATTCTATAAAAAGCCTAGTTCAAGCAATGCCTCCTCGCTCATTCTGCTTTTGTCCCAGGGCGGATCGAATACCAGCTCAATAGCAACATCCGAAATATTGGGAACATCAGACACAGCATCATGAACATCCTGGAGGAGTTCATCCACCATAGGACAATTAGGAGCTGTAAGGGTCATTTTTATATATGCTTTTTTATTCTCGTCAACCTTAATTTCGTAAACAAGACCAAGGTCGTAAATATTTACAGGTATTTCGGGATCA
>SAAM01000477.1 GCA_009929415.1 Clostridia bacterium
TTTTATTTAACTATAGTTGTCAAGTCCTAAATGTAAGAAATCTGACTTTTCGTAATTCCTGAGTTTTGTCTCTGGAATGCGTGCACACCAAATATTGCTACCCTATAGCTTGCAGTTTTAGAGGATTGTGCTAGACTTTGGTCAAGAATACTAAATTATTTTACTTTTTTGGTTCTGGAAGGGGCGGTTGCAGCTGCCTCTTTCTTTTTACTCTTGTCAATTTCCTCCATTTTCCGTCTGGTAAATTCCGGCAAGAAGTCAATCAAACCTTCAAGTTTGTGATATCGCAGTTTTTTCCTGAAGGATTCCAATCCTTGCTGTTTTGTAAACTCATAGATGTCGTTATTTTTGACCAGGATGTAGCTAAGCTGTACCATCTTCTTCGCTACAGCAACTGCAGCAACCTGCTTGCATTTTCCTTTAGCCCTAAGATCATTGTATTTTACCGAAAGAGGATTGTGTGAGGACTTGCGAGAAGCGGACCAAGCAGCCTGGATGATGTTTCGTCGGATGCACTTGTTACCCATATGGGTGATATGACCCTTGCTGACCTTATTGCCTGAATCGAATCTCCGTTCTGATAGACCCACATAATTCACATAGCTGTCAGGAGAATCAAACCGAGAACCATCGTTGAGGTAGGCAATCTGCGAGGATGCAGTCATCAATCCCACTCCAGGCAGGGAGAACAAAGAAAGAGCTTGGATTGGATGCGAAAGACATATTTCTCTCAGCGTCTGCTGGCATTGTTCCATCTGATTAGCAAGTTGCACCAGCTGGTCGGATAGCATGATAGCCTGTTCAATTGCAATTAAAGTCTCACAAAGATATTCGTTGGCCAACTTCAGCCGCTTATCTTCTACCTTTAGATCTGATTTCTTGACAAATGGGTATCCCATCAAGTTAAAAAGGGCATGAAGTCGGTTTACCAACATGGTCTGCTCTTCTGCAAGGAAAACCTCAAATGTCACTGCAGCCCGCTCAGCCTGTTCTGTCATCGTAGGAATAGAAACCACCGGCCATTCATCCTTTGGCATATTCCTTGCGATACGTGCGATCTTTTCGCTGTCGGTCTTGTCTGTCTTGAGCGTACTGTTGAAGATATTGTACAGTTTGGCAGGATTGAGAACTGTTACCTCCGCCTCAGTGCTTTCGATAAGGAACCTCGCCAAGGAAAAAGAAGGAGTTCCTGCCTCCAGAAGAACAATATCCCCCTTACAAAGCCTGCCTGCAAGCTTGGCCTTGCCCTTGGGTCCCATATCCCCAGTGAAAAAATGACGGTTTGCCAGATCAGGACCGTCCAGGATGCATCCGTGGAATGTCTTTTTCGACAAATCCAACCCGAAAGCCCGTTCGTACTGCATGTTTATTGGCATGGCAGCACCTCCTAAGGAGAGATTCGGAGCTGGAAGGCTGTATGGACACGGATCGTGATCCACCATTTTTATTTACAAGGTCATATCGGGGGGCCAAAGCCCCCACGATAAGCCTTACGATAGACTTCGATGACCGGTATAGAGTATTTTTCTTTTCAAGGTATCGGATTACTCCAATCCTTACAAAAAGGGCCACTCGGCCACCGGCTTCCTAACTCCGTCAGTTAAGAATATCATCGATCTTCCAGCTGTAAAGACTAGAGCACCGCTCCGGACCTTACAGTAGTTATTCTATTTTCTT
>SAAM01000478.1 GCA_009929415.1 Clostridia bacterium
AGAAACAGCATTATTTTTTGAAAATTCAAGGGTGGTTAAGATCATTTTGTTGTGCAAAAAAACCGAATTCAGGTGCTTCGCACATCATTATATTTTAAAGATCGGATACAAAATCTGGCAATCCTTTTAAATCGCTTTTTCATATCGAACTTTACACTACCGCCCTTCTATAGTTTTTCAGCTATCGCGAATATGTCGCTCACCACGGCGCTCGCTGTCGGCCTCGATCCGGCTCCGGCTCCCTGAAGCATTATCTCTCCTGCATTGTCGCAGTCTATATATACCGCATTCATCGCTCCGTCCACGTTTGCCAGCGGATGCTTCGTGCTTATCTCAACAGGCGATACGGAAACATTGACGCTGTCTCCTTCTCTATGAGCCTGCGCTATGAATTTTACCGTGCTCCCATTTGCCTTTGCTTTCTCAATGTCTGCCACGCTAACTCCGGTTATTCCTGTCCTGCTGATCTGATCAGGCTCTGGCATTATTCCAAATGCGAGCTTTGACAGTATCGCAATCTTGTACATCGCATCAAAGCCCTCCACATCAGATGTAGGATCTGCTTCTGCAAATCCGAGCTCCTGAGCTTTTTTCAGTGCGTCTTCAAAGCTCTGTCCCTCATTTGCCATCTTGCTGAGAATATAGTTGGTGGTTCCGTTTATTATGCCTGAGATCTTCCTGATGTCATTTGCTACAAGAGAATCCTGGATTACTCTTATGACCGGGATTGTCCCTGCGACGCTGGCCTCATACATGAATGCTGCTCCGCTTTTCTTTGCCTGATCTTCTATGCTCCCGCCTGACATAGCTATCGCCATCTTGTTGGCGGTAACAACATGTTTTCCGGCATCTATGGCCTGCTTCATGTACTTCGTGGCAGGCTCCTGCCCTCCGATCAGCTCCACTACTATCTTTATTTCGGGGTCGTTTATTATATCCTCATAATCTGATGTAAGCAGGCTCTTGTCAGCGCCATAGTCCTTTTCAGTGTTTCTTACCAGTATACGGCTTATCTCTATGCATTTTTCCTCACCGGTCTTTTCGTAAAGCTTCTGGCTGAGCTGTTCTTTCTTTTCTTCCAGAATGCTCTTTACTCCGCTCCCTACTGTGCCCAGTCCGAGCAGCGCGATTTTGACTTTCTTCATGTTAATTTCCTCCCTTTATTATTGTTCCCGTATCTTCCGGCTTGTTGGTATTCTTTATGTTTATAGGTATGTCTGCCTTGGCTACCGGCCTGATTGCATCCGGATGATACACCTGAGCTCCGTTCTTTGTAATGTCAAGAAGCTGAGTGTATGTCATGGAGTCTATTGTCATCGCATCCTTCTGCTTCTTCGGATCCGCTGTCATGACTCCGCTTACGTCTGTCCAGTTTTCATACATGTCGGCGCTTATTCCGTTTGCTATTATGGATCCTGTGATGTCAGATCCCCCTCTTTCAAAAGTCTTTATCTCCCCTCTGTGGCCTGATCCGTAAAAACCGGGTATCACTACCTTGTCCTCAGGAGATATCTTTCTTCTTATTTCTGAATATGTCTTTTCTTCATCAAGTTTTCCATCTTCATCAAAGAATATCAGATCTGCTGAATCTATAAAGTCATATCCCAGATAATCTGCCATTATAACCGCACTCAGGTATTCTCCCCTGCTTATCATGAAATCCCTGTCCTTTG
>SAAM01000066.1 GCA_009929415.1 Clostridia bacterium
GTAAAGGACTGCAGCAGCTGCAAGATACCTCATGTCGAGGACAACTACGAGTACATACTCTCAAAATTCAGAAAAGCTGCTGATTCAAAAAAATAATTCATGTTTACATTGCAATGTACCATATCAGAATAAATATGAACATCATGAAGAATCCGCACCATTTCATGAGCTCGCATGACTGAACTATGTCATCAGCTTCAAGAGGTCTGTGGGCATCTCCGATTACCGGTTTTACCACAGTCTCTCCGAAATAAACATTGGTACCACCAAGCTGGACTCCAAGAGCCCCTGCTGTTGCGCCCTCCGGATATGCACAGTTGGGGCTCTTGTGATTTTTTCTGTCTCTTATTGCTATCTTCACGCAGCTGCTGTGATCGAGTCCCTTTACAAGACAGGCAAATACAAATCCCACCAGCGATATCCTTGCCGGTATGAAGTTGAATATGTCATCAATTTTTGCTGAAAAGAACCCAAGGTCGCGATATCTGTCATTCTTATACCCTACCATTGAATCCAGCGTATTTACCGCCTTATATGCCATCATAAGCGGCGCTCCTCCGATGATTGCATAAAACATCGGTGCAACTACCCCATCCACCGTATTTTCAGCTACAGTCTCCACAGTAGCTCTTATTATCTCGTCAAAAGAGAGCTGTGAAGTATCCCTTCCCACAAGATATGAAATCTGAGTCCTGCTTTTTTCGATATCGCCCGATCTGACGCTTTCGTATACTTTTATGCCTTCGTCATACAGGCATCTTGATGCTATGCAGGTATACATGAATATAGTCTGTACTGCTGCGCCTAGAAAGAAGTTTATCCCAAATGAAAGCTCTGTAATTATCCAGGTGACTCCCCACGCAGCCCCTACTGTCATCAAAAACAGGAATAACCCGCCAAGCTTCAGGGCTGCTGAAGAATGGCAGGTTTTTCTTATAAGTATTTCTATTTTGTTTATCAGTTTTCCGATATATCTTACCGGATGAGGAAAATTATACGGATCCCCAAAAATCCTGTCTAAAATGTATCCTGCTGCCAGTGATACTGGTATGCTTACCGCTCTTAGAGTCTCCAGTTCTGTCATTATTTCTCCTTCTGGCTCTCCTGGATCATCTTTCTGCCTTCATTGAAGGCTCTCATGTTTATTTCCTCTGTTCCCTGCGGAATCCTCGCCTTGATGGCGTTTTCTATCGCTTCCACATCGAATCCATCTATAAGTTCAGAAATTGCTCCAAGTGCCACTATATTTGCGACCATAGGCTTTTTGAGAACGTCCCTTGCCGTCTTTATTATCGGAAGAGAATATATCTTGCAGTCCATACATGCTGGAGCTATGCTGTCGTCTATTATCAGTATGCCTTCATGGTTTATGTCATGATTGTATTTTTCATATGAATCTTGAGTCATGGAAAGCATGATGTCCGGCTTGAGAACTTTCGTGAAGAAAATGTCCTCGTCATTTATTATGACTTCAGCCTTGCTCGCTCCGCCTCTTGCTTCCGGTCCGTATGACTGGCTCTGTACTGCATTGTGTCCCATTGATATTGCCGCTTCAGCTATAATTATACCAGCAAGTATTACTCCCTGTCCACCTGAACCACTTAATCTTATTTCAGTTTTCATATCCGTTCCTTCCTTATTTGAATCTATCAATGATTTCCTGATATAGCTGAGTGTATTCCGGTTCAACCGATTCGTGGAATTCACCCATGAAAAGTTTTCCTTCAAGCTGCTCAGGGGTCATCTTGTCCTTGACCTTTATGTCAACATAGGTGTCCTTGAGATTCATTATCATGTCCACTGCAGAGCCTTTTCTGTTCTTTCTTCCGTAGTAGGTAGGACATGAGCTCATGCCTTCTACAAGTGCAAAGCCTTTGTGCTGGATGCCCTTCTTTACGTAATTTATCATCTGCTTTGCATGATAAGCGGTAGATCTGGCAACATAAGTAGCTCCTGCTCCCTTTGCAAGCTGGCATATATCAAAAGGCTTGTCTATGTTTCCATATGGGGCTGTAGTTCCTTTGTCAAGCTGAGGAGTAGTAGGAGAGAACTGTCCTCCTGTCATTCCGTATATGCTGTTGTTAAATACTACTGTAGTTATGTCTATATTTCTCCTGCTGGCATGGATAAGGTGGTTTCCGCCTATTGCCGAGCAGTCTCCGTCTCCTGTTATGACTATGACGTGAAGCTCAGGATTTGCCATCTTGAGTCCCGTTGCAAATGCTATAGCTCTTCCGTGAGTCGTATGGAGCGTAGAAAAGTCCATGTATCCTGCTGCTCTCGAGGAGCAGCCTATTCCTGAGACTATGCATACCTTGTCTTTGTCAAGGCCAAGCTCATCAATGGCTACAGTTATTGCCCTCATAAGTATTCCATGGCCGCATCCCGGGCACCATATGTGCGGTAATTTATTTACTCTGAAATTATCCAGTACTAATTGACTAGGCATTGTGTACCTCCATAAAGCTCTTAATTATCTCTTCTGGTGTTATTACTTCACCGTTTGCCTTGTTTATCGCATGTATCTTGTTTCTTTCCTGCGATGCGCGCTGAACTTCGAGGATCATCTGTCCCAGGTTCATCTCTGCCACGAACACGCCGTCCATATCTGAAACCAGTTTATTAATCTGTTTTTCAGGGAATGGCCATACTGTCTTTGGAATGAATGCGCCTATGCGTATTCCTTCTTTTCGAAGGGTTCTTATGGCTTCCTTGACAGATCTTGCCATACCTCCAAAGGTTATGAATGCGTACTGAGCATCCTCAAGCATGTATTCTTCATATATGTTAATTTCATCAAAGTTATTCTCAACCTTTTTCATTATGCGGTCAAGCTGCTTTCCTGCTACCTCAGTGTTGTTTGTAGGGAATCCTGTCTCATCATGGAAAAGCCCTGTTATATTGTATCTGTATCCCTTTCCAAAATCAGCCATCGGAGGTACAAGATCCTCAGTCATTGCATATGCCCTGTATTCTTCAGGAGGACAGTCCGGTCTCTTTCTGTCAATTACCTCAAGCTCTCCTGGTTCAGGAACCTCCATATTCTCTCTTAGATGCCCCACTACTTCATCCATAAGAAGTATCACAGGCGTCCTGAATTTTTCAGCAAAATTGAAAGCCTTCACTGTAAGTTCGAACGTCTCTCTCACCGTAGTAGGAGAAAGCGCGATTACCGGGTGGTCTCCATGAGTCCCCCATCTTGCCTGCATATAGTCTCCCTGAGCAGGTGAAGTAGGAAGCCCTGTACTTGGTCCTGATCTCTGCACATTTACTATTACGCATGGTATCTCCGCTATGCATGCATATCCTATGTTTTCCTGTTTAAGTGAAAAACCCGGGCCGCTTGTTGCTGTCATGGATTTCTTTCCTGCAATGGCTCCACCGATGCACGCTGCTATTCCAGCAATCTCGTCTTCCATCTGAATAAATCTTCCGCCTATCCTTGGAAGAAGTTCAGATGAAACTTCTGCTATTTCAGTTGAAGGAGTTATAGGGTATCCTGCGAAAAACTCCATTCCGGCATAGAGCGCTCCATGTACGCAAGCCTCATTGCCCTGCATTAATACGACTTTTTTACTCATTTTCAGTACCTTCCTCTAAGTATATTGCGTAATCTGGACATCTTAATTCACACTGACCGCATCTGATGCAGTCCTCCGGTCTTTCTATCGAAATCTTTCCATCTACCAGTCCAAGAACGTTTTTGGGACAGAATGCCACGCATATTCCGCAGCCTTTGCACCATCTCTTATCTACAACAACCTTTTTGCCCACTTTGATTTTTTCCTCCATTTCCAATCTGAGTATGACTAAATTATATCATTTTTGTCAGAAATATGCAAGATTAATTTCATTTTTCACATAAATGATATTTACGCTGCATGAATATGAGTCTGAACTTTCATTTTTTAGGGGTAAACGGTATTTTATATCAGAATATCATTCAAAAATGAATGTTCCTGTTTATGCAATTTCATTTTTCAGCTTTGAAATGCATTGCAGAAAATAGTCTTTGAAAATAGAATTCTAATTGATATAATAATGACATAAAGAAAATTTAAGGAGGTATAGCTATGCAAAGAATTCTGGTTGTTGCTCCCAGAGGAAAAATGGGAAAGCTTATTATTCAAGCCGTTCACGAAAGAGAAGATATGGTTCTTTCTGGGGCGCTTGCGGCTAAGGGAAGAGATTATGCAGGTATGGACTGCGGAATGGCAGCCGGTCTTGGGATAATCACCGGAGCTGAGGTTTATGATGATATCGACCAGGCAGTCAGCTCATGCGATACCGTCATTGATTTTTCGATGACTGAGATATCCTCAGCAGTGCTTGAAAAGGCAGTTGAGTATGGAAAATCGCTGGTATGCGGGACTACCGGCTTTACCCCTGAGGAAATGAAGGCGTTTGAGATAGCTTCCGAGAAAATTCCCGTGCTTTATGCGGCAAATACTTCTACAGCAGTTAACTGCATGAACCGCCTTCTGGAGATGGCTTCCCGCATGATCGGAGAAAAAAGCGACATCGAGATCATAGAGATGCATGACAGAAACAAGCTTGACGCACCAAGTGGAACGTCAAAGGAGATGGGCCATATAATAGCTGAGAGCCTCGGACTTGAGCTTGATGAGGCCGCAAGATATGGAAGGAGCGGCAGAGGAAAGCGCAGTGATAACGAAATAGGTTACCACTCAATAAGGTCAGGCGATATCTCAAGCAGCCATACTGTAATTTTTGGCATGATGGGCGAAAGGCTTGAGATTACGCATCACGCCTATAACTGGACCTGCTTCGCACGAGGAGCCTGCGACTGTGCCAAATTCCTTGAGGGCAGAGGTCCCGGGCTGTACGGTGTCAGTGATGTGATAAAGCTTTAGGCTATAAAAAATACACCTCCGGATATCAGCTTTTTTCTGACATCAGGAGGTGTACTTAATGCTAACCATCTATTTTTGAGTCCTTTATGAACTCATCTTTTTTTATGCTCATTTTCATGTACTCAGTCTGAGTGCCATAGGGCGTGCTTATGAAGTATTTTTCGAGCTCTTCGCTTTTTCCGTCAAAGGGATCGAACTCGTCATTGTAGAACTTTCCATAATAGGTTTTGGTTACCCGAAAGCCTATCTTCTCGTAGCATCTTATAGCTCTTTTGTTGTACGAAGCAACTATGAGATTGAGCCTGCTGAACCGAAACTCGGTGAAATACCATTTGAGGAATACCGATATTGCCTCTGTTCCAAAGCCCATATTGTGATATGCCGGATCCATGACTATTCCAATTTCTCCCGACTTATCAAGATAGTTGAGCTTTCTGAGCGCGATATAACCTATTATCCGATTCTCCCTGTTCAGTATGCAGTAACATCTTTTCCCATGCTGGTTCTTCCTTCCAAACCACAGCTTCTGTTCGGCCGGCGTGAATAATGGAAAATTGTAGTCAGAGAACAGCGGGTCCTCGTTCATCTTCCAGCTCGCCATTTTTTCTATGTCGCCCAGTTCAAGTCTTCTGAGCTTTATTCTCTCTCCCCAGATCAATTGAAACCTCCATAGTTTGAAGCATCCTTGAAAAGCTGATACTGACCAAACCATGTGAGAGGTATCGTTCCGATTTCTCCATGTCTGTGCTTTGCTATTATTACCTCTGTGATATTCTTCTGGTCCGAATCAGGATTATAGTAGTCATCTCTGTAGAGGAACATTACAAGGTCGGCGTCCTGCTCTATCGCCCCTGATTCTCTCAGGTCTGAAAGCATTGGCCTGTGATCGGATCTCTGCTCGACTGCTCTTGAAAGCTGTGAAAGCGCAATCACAGGGCACTCCAGCTCCTTTGCGAGAATCTTTAGAGAACGCGATATCTTTGAAATCTCCTGCTGACGGCTCTCTGTCCTTCCGTCTCCCTCCATAAGCTGAAGGTAGTCGATTAGTACGAGATCGAGGCCTTTTTCAACCTTCAGCCTCCTGCACTTGGACCTTAGCTCCACTGCTGTTATTCCCGGTGAATCATCTATATATATCTTTGTGTTCTGAAGTATTCCCATTCCAGTAGTTATCTTTGGCCACTCATCGTCCTCTATGTTCCCGTTTTTGAGCTTGTTTAGCTCTACATGGCTCGTTGACGATATCATCCTCTGTATCAGCTGCTCCTTGCTCATCTCCAGGTTGAATATCGCTACGGACGCATTCCCCTTCATAGCGGCATTCTGTGCTATATTGAGGCTGAAAGCAGTCTTTCCCATGGCAGGTCTTGCAGCGATAAGGATAAGGTCTGTCTTCTGGAGTCCGTTTATCTTTCTGTCCAGATCTATGAAGCCTGTGGTTATACCCGTCATCTTATCTTTACGCATGTATAGATCCTGAAGAATCTCAAAACTGTCCGCAAGAACGTTTTCAATCTTTACGAGGCCGCGCTGGTCTTTTTCCTGAGCAATGTCAAATATGGATTTTTCTGCAAAATCAAGTATATCCTGAATCTGCATGCTCTGCTCGTAGCTCTTCTGCATCAGGTCCGTGGATGTCCTTATGAGCTTCCTGAGTATCGATTTTTCTTTTACTATTGCCGCATATTTTGTTATATGCGACGTAAAGTCAGGAGCAGAAGACAGTGAGGTTATATATGGTATTCCTCCGACTTTTTCAAGCAGGCTTCGCTTCCTGAGCTCATTTACAATTGTTATGAGGTCTATGGGCTCACTGTTCTTGAACAGCGTAAGCATGGAATCATAGATCTCAGCATTCTGGTCTGAATAAAAATCCTCTTTGCTCACTATGTCTATCACCACTATGATCAGATCTTTATCCAGAAGGATGCTTCCCAGTACGGACTGTTCAGCCTCTATCGCATATGGCATGATTTTGCCTTCCAAATATAACACCTCTACTTTATTTTAAGAGCCACGGCGCTGCCATGGCTTTTCTGATTTAATTCTTTTCTTTTATTTCCACTGTTATTGATGTCGATACCTTTGGATGAAGCTTTATCTCGACATTCATCGTTCCAAGGGATTTTATAGGTTCTGTGAGCAGAATCTTTCTCTTGTCGAATTCCACATTATGCTGTTTCTTCATCTGGTCTGCTATGTCCTTTGAAGTAATGGCGCCAAATAGCTTTCCGCCCTCTCCTGATTTCGCATATATGGTCACCTTTACATCCTTAAGCTTGCTGCCAAGCTCTACTGCTTCTTCCTCTTCCTTCTGAATCTTTATCTCTCTTGCTTTCTCCTGCTGTCTGTGGTCATTCAGGTTTGTCTGTGATGCTTCCTTCGCAAGGCCTTTCGCAAGAAGGAAATTTCTTGCATATCCATCGCTTACTTCCTTTATCTCGCCTTTCTTGGCTGTACCTTTTACATCCTTAAGAAATATTACTTTCATTTATTTGTCCTCCTCTTTTAAATACAATCTGATCTGCTCTTCTACCTTCTGAAGCGCTTCCTCTATCGTTATATCCCTTATCTGAGTCCCTGCAGTCTCTATGTGGCCGCCGCCGCCAAGCTTCTCCATTATGACCTGCACGTTTATGTCCCCGAGGGACCTCGCGCTTATCTGTACTACCTTGGATCTGCTGCTCGCGATAACAAATGATGCCTGCACTCCCTTGAGGTTAAGCAGCTCGTCTGCAATCTGGGATGCAATCAGCTGTGGGTTGTCCATAGTCTTAGGACAGTAGGTTATGGCAATCTTGTCTGCCACTATGCTTACTTTGTTGAGTGCCTCGGCTTTTATTACAAAACTTTCCATGTCGCCCTGGAAAAGGGTCTTTACTGCTACGGTGTCTGCCCCGTGCTTTCTCAGAAACGCAGCGGCTTCGAAAGTCCTCACTCCGGTCTTGAAGGTAAAGTTCTTTGTGTCCAGCGTGATTCCCGAAAGAAGTGCCTCTGCAGCCTGTGGATTGAGCCTTGGCCTTTCTTTTATATACTGCACAAGCTCCGTTACCATCTCACTCGTTGACGAGGCATATGTCTCATGATATACAAGTACTGCTTTTTCAATGAACTCAGGGCCTCTCCTGTGATGGTCTATCACTACTATTCTTTCTGATTTGTCAACAAGCTTTGGCGCCTCCGTGAATTTCGGATTGTGCGTATCCACTACCACCAGAAGCGTGTCGCTGGTCATGTATCTCAGGGCTTCTTCCGGCTTCATGAATACACCGCTGTATTCATCGCTTGATTTTATCCTGTCATACAGAACGTCAATCGAGGAATTAGGAGCTTCTATTACTATCCTGGCTTCTTTCCCAAGCATCTCAGCTATGGCTACGACTCCGAGCGAAGAGCCCAGCGAGTCCAGGTCCGGAAACTGATGTCCCATTACAAGGACATTTTTTGATTCATTGAGCAGATCCCTGAGGGCATAGCCGATTATCCTTGCCTTTACCCTGGTCTTCTTCTCAATAGCCTTTGATTTTCCACCATAGAATATATACTTGTCATTTCGCTTTATGGCTACCTGGTCTCCACCTCTTCCAAGTGCAATATCAAGTGCGGAATTGCTTATCAGCTGAGTTTCTCTCAGTGAGTTCACGAAAGGCGAGACTCCCATCGAAATGGATATCGGAATAAGATTTTTTATATCTATGCTCCTGATATTGTCCAGTATGGAAAATCGTTCTTCTTCCATCTTTATGAGTTCATCCTCAGTAGTAACGATGAAATATTTATCTTTAGATATCTTTCTTATAGCAAGCTTATGTTCGTCAGCCCACTTTTTCATTATCCTTTCGATCTCAGCCTCAAGCTGCGGCCTGTTTTTTTCATCAGTTGAGTCAAATACCTCATCAAAGCTGTCTACGTTGGCGGTTATTACCACCGGCTTGCTGTGCTCATGCAGATGCTTCAT
>SAAM01000479.1 GCA_009929415.1 Clostridia bacterium
CACTGTTATCTCTACTGTCAGCTTCTGTTCTATTGTCTGCTTGCTGACCTTGTCATTTTTGATACGTCCGCATTGGACAACTGCGGTAAAACCACTGTCACTGTAATTGGCGATATTAACATCATAGACAGATGTTACCTGTATTACCCCAAATTCAAGAATATCACCGATAAAGTTTGGTCCGAGCACCTGGTTGTATGCCTTGGCAAACGAATCAGAGATGCGCGATTTTGCAAACTTCATATTTTCATTGACTGAATTGGGGCTGAAACACAGAAAGCGTGATATAAACTCGCGGACAAAAAGGTCCAGGCTGACATTCCTTTCAACCTCATGAAGCAGCTGAGGGCGTCCGTCACCGTCAATACCTACTATTATCCTCGGGCGTACGGCAAGCTGATAAGCAACTGCGCTGACACCAATAAGAGCAAACAGTGCAAGTATAAGACACACTCCCCTGAATCGGTTTGACGAGGCGAGCTGTCCCCTGATACTCAATACATTTGTGGGAATCTTTTCCTCTTCACGTTCCTTCTTTTTGCTTCCGCCCAAAAAACCCATTGGATCTCCTCCGCGACACTTTTATATTTATTTTTTTAAATCAAATTTAATATATCAAACAGAATAGCTTTAAACAATTATTAACCATATTGAGTAAATATATTCTCTTTACATTCAGAATATCATTAACTCTCCCAATATACTATCAAGTACAAATATTATTTACGGAGGTAATGAAAATGACGTACAAAAAAGGAAAAATGCTTATAGAGACCAGGGTGGTCCCTAACTTCGAAGTTGTCAGGAAAACACTGAAGTCTAAAACAGGAGTGGATCCTACCCCAAAAGAAATGCTCGATCATATAGAGAGCAAGAGAAAAGATTCCCAGTTCCTGCCGATAACCTACCAAAAAATAGTCTCCATGGCCCTGATCCATGATGCCCCGAGCGGTACTGCGGATAAAGAGGCAAGAAACTGGAGCGTTTGCTGCTTTACAGGAGATGAGTCAACTATCATCAAGAATTTCTGGCTGCATTATGAGCAGACAAAGGACGCAGCAGGAGCACATCCGGTCCTCGTTACATGCGACCGCAAGCGCGGTACCCTGCCTGTCCTTGTAAACAGGTCATTCTCCCTGATCCGTGCAGTGGCCATAAAAATGATAGATAAATATGGCATGCTGCCCGAAGAGATACTCGAAAAGGGTAACGGGGAAGAGAATCCGGGATACAGGTTCTGCGCCCCTTACAGACACATAAAACCGGCTATGAAGGATTTCCTGATGAAGAGTGACAAGTGGGAAAATAACAGGCCCAATTATATGAATACTTACAGCCGTTTTACATCAGATCTTTCAATGGAATTTTCCCTTTCAAGCGTAGAGGAGACCGACATCCTGTCAGCAGAAAAGCTGGTTGCAGAAGGACAGTGGGACACACTGGCGAAAAAAACTGTTGAGTCGGCGCTGGCCAACTGGAAAAATTTTGCCACCGGATGTTACATAAACAACGACGAATTATTCCTGAAAGACGCAGTATCAGCCCCCTATCTCAATGACCCCGAGCTTGCTGAATATATTATCTCCGAACCTACGATACATCCCTACTCACTTGTAGCTCCGGAGATCAAAACGGCAGCCAAAGACGAGCAGACCGAACCGGTCAAGGC
>SAAM01000480.1 GCA_009929415.1 Clostridia bacterium
TGCCAAGGCGTTCAGCACCATGGCGATGTACAGGCTCTGCCAGAGAGAAGGGGCATGCATAGACGTAGTTTCGGCAGGAGAGCTCTACACAGCTATAAAAGCAGGATTTCCTCCTGAGATGATAGAGTTCAATGGAAACAACAAGCTGCCGTATGAGATTGAGATGGCGCTCGACTACGGCATAGGCAGATTCATAGTAGACGGCCTGGGAGAGACAGACCTTATCGAAGCTATATGCAGAGAAAAGGGAAAGAAGGCCAGCATACTTTTTCGGATAACTCCAGGAGTCAAATCAGATTCACATGACTATATAGTCACAGGGAAAAAAGACTCCAAATTCGGGATACCCCTGGACGAAGAAGTGCTCTATCCGCAGATAGAAAAAGCCATAGCATCGGAATATATAGACTTTCTCGGTTTTCATTTTCACGTGGGCTCACAGCTTCATGACAACTCATCTCACCTTCAGGCAGTTCAGATAACCCTTGAGCACGCAGGAGAAGTGAAGAAAAGATTTGATTATGACATAAAAGAGCTTAACATTGGAGGCGGATTCGGAGTACACTACACTAATGAAGAAAGAAAGCCGTTCTCATACTTCCTTGACCCGGCAATGGACATGATAGAGAAATACTTCAGCAGCCTTGGCATAAAGAGGCCAGAGATAGTCATAGAGCCAGGCAGGAGCATAGTGGCAGAGGCAGGAATAAGCCTTTACACCGTTGGAAGCATCAAGGAAATCAAGGGAATAAGAAAATACGTTTCCGTAGACGGAGGCATGACAGACAACATAAGGCCGGCGCTCTATCAGGCAGTTTATGACGGCATTATAGCAAACAAGGCAGATGAGCAAAAGACAGAGAAGGTTACGATCTGCGGCAAATGCTGCGAGTCAGGAGATATACTGATAAGAGACATCGATGTGGCAGATCCTCAGACAGGAGATATCTTCGCGATATTCTCAACCGGAGCCTATGGCTACTCTATGGCATCCAACTACAACAAGAATCCTATCCCTGCGGTAGTCCTCGTAAAAGAAGGCCGAAGCGAGCTGATAGTAAAGAGGCAGAGCTTTGATGACATCATAAAGAACGAGCTGATCCCGGAATCGCTTAGATAATATCCCCCAGAAACCAGCTGTATTATTTTCAGAGAACAACTTATTTACCCATAAAAAAAGCAAAACCCTTCATAATTCGAAGGGTTTTGCTTTTTTAAAATACAGTATTGTCTCAGACAGCCATCCTGACTGAAGTTATATCAGCCCAAGCCTCTTTATAAGATAAGGTATCGCCATCTCAAAGCACACGCCGTATCTCTTTTCCTGGTTCATGCTCTCTGTCAGCTTTATGCATTCATAGGTGTAGTCCACCGCTATCTGTGCAGATTCGGCAAGCGAGAAGCCGTGCATCACGCCTGCGAGCAGGCTGCTTGCGAACACATCTCCGGTCCCGTGAAATATCTCGGGATTCTTTCCGTTGAAGGCATAGTCTATGCTTCCCGTAGACCTGTCGTAGCATACCGCGCCAAGCCGTTCATCATCATAGGAGACACCTGTGAGCACGACCTTTTCAGGACCAAGGTCCGACAGCCTCACGAGCAGATCCTCTATATATTTTCTGTCATAGTTCTTTCCGACATATTCCTCATCCAGCAGAAACGCCGCC
>SAAM01000481.1 GCA_009929415.1 Clostridia bacterium
ATATCCGCACGGAAATGAAGCGTCGCATAGAGGCCTTGGCTTCCTTGTATTAAGATTCTGTTCCTGTAACAGGAACATATTTGTGTTTTCGTTCCTGTAATGGGAACGTTAATACGATTTCGTTCTTGACTCAGGAACATTTGGCTTCTATCATACGTACATGACTATCCACCGTATTGCAGAACTTGAAGTTGCCATGAAACGACGTATTGCCTCGCTTCCAGCCAGGTTCCGTCCATTTGTCAGACATCGGGAGACGCTCCCCAGAACTACTATGCTTACCGGTCCAAGAGGAGTCGGAAAAACAACATTTCTTCTCTACCACGCACAAAAATTCTTTGAGACCCATAGAGAGAGGCTGCTTTACCTATCTGCTGATAATCCTACGCTTGGAAGTGAAGGTCTCTATGAAATAGTTACATCCATTTTTCTTGCGGGCTACGCAGGTGTAATTATCGATGAAGTCCATTTCGCAAAAGACTGGAGCATTCATCTAAAGGCTCTCTACGATGATTTCCCTAACCATACATTGTGGATAAGCGATTCATCATCCCTCTGCCTACGAATGGGCAAAGGCGACCTATCCCGCCGTTTTGTTCATATCGATATGCCCCTTCTCTCATTTCGTGAGTTCATCTATCTTGAAACTGGTACAGAGCATCCCACGTACAACCCATTCAACCCAAGCGGACAGCTGCCCTTGCAACCTTCCCCGAACGTCCTCTCTGCCTTTATGACATACAGGAGCATAGGCACTCGACCCTTCTACAGTGAAGGAGATTTTCATGATCGAATGCTCTCTATTCTGGATAAAACACTCTACAGTGATATTCCATTCTTCTTATCCAGCATCAGCGATGGCAATCTACGATTAATGAAAGCGATAACCGGTACTCTGGCCAATTCATCCATTCCAAGACTCCAGGTACGTTCGTTGTGTACTGATTGGTCGGTAGGAGCCGATAAGCTGTATCAACTTCTGAATGTAATGGAAGCAGTTGACCTACTCCGAATCATTCGCAAGGAACACGACACCAAAGCAAAAACAACCGGTGAAAAACTGTTTTTTTCCGATCCGGCATTCTATACGGTGCTAGGAGGTAATATCGACAATGCAAGGGAGGCCATGACGGCTATGCTTTGCACCGCCGGAGGTTTTCTCGTAGAAGCTGTAAAAGATGTAACCACAGGCGATTTTGTGTTGTCCAAACCCTATGAGGCTGCGAGCAACCATATAAAAATTGAAGTGGGAGGCTCCTCGAAAAGTCTGAAAAAGGCTGATTTTGTCATCAGGGACGATACCGATTATCCAGGAGACAGAACCATCCCTTTGTGGCTGCTCGGTATGATGTATTGATGAGGCGTCTTGTCAGTCTCATATGGTTATCCCATCCTATTCTGAGACTCCTCCAAATCTTTGAATCTCCTATACAAAGTTGCCTTTGACAGCTTGGTGATTGCAAGAGCTTCGTCTAGTGTGATTCGGCTTGCTTTCAGTTTCTGTCTCACCTCATCCAGCAGCGGCAGCGATACATCGATGGGCTTTCTTCCCGTGTAGACACCCCGTTCACTGGCTTCCATATGGCCTCTCTTCTGTTGCACTCTGCGCTTGGTTGCAAGAAACTCATATTCGATCAAGTATGCTTTGATAAGGGTGCTGCGCTC
>SAAM01000482.1 GCA_009929415.1 Clostridia bacterium
ATTTTGATTGCCCGCATGTCCTGCGTCTCTTCATCTTTGAATAGGTGCTCACTGTAAAGGGTGAGGTCCTGAGCTTGATAGTTTTCCGCCTGATCAGAGTAGGCAACCTCTCTCAAGGTTCTCCTATCGCTCTGAAAAAAGACCATATTACCGGATACGGAAATACCCTCGATGATTGATGCTGCATGGCTTGTGACTTTTCTGAGTTGGAAGGAAGTTGGGGTGATTACATCACTCACCGCAAACAAGCCGCCTGAGGTTCCTATATAAAGCTGATCCGTTACTGCCAACCAGAGAATCTTTCCAATCTTTTCACCTGAAAGGGTGAAGGTCCAGGGTTCATCAGCATTGATTCCTGCTCCAAAATTGAGATAATGTGCAACCTCAGATCCAAACAATGTTGCAGGTCTTATTGAGCTGCCGGCCATGATAAGGCGGTTATGGTGAACCTTGATCGATCTTGGGATTGTCTCTTCTTTTGATGCCCTGGTTGATCTGAGATACACTTGTGCTGATTCTGGATCAATGGCTGTCCCATCGGTTATGGCGGGCAACGCTTCCCAATTGGCGGAATATGTTCCTGATGCCGGTGTTTCTGCACCAAGCGTACCGGTGGTATGTTCTGTAATGCATTCGTAAAAAACACTGGACACTTCTACCACGTCACCTGGTACGTATTTCTTATCCGATGTCCATACGTTGTTTGCCTTCCACTCATAAGGATCTTCATCCTTGATCCCTGCACCTCCAAGTAGCTCATACCCTACTCTCGCCTCAACCCGTTCCCACGACAGCAAAGGCCTGTAAACAGGGGTCCAATAATCATCAGCTCCTAAAAGATCCGGCTTGTTTGCCGCCTCTCCTGTTGCAGCTGATGTATGGGCCAATATACATTCAAACCATCTGAGTTCAGTACCATCCTGGAATACCACCACATCATGTTTCGAATAACTTTTCCCGGATGTCCAGGTATAATTTGTAATCGCTACGGTACCTATTGTTTTATCGAGATCCCAATAGAATCTATAGATTGCTGTTTGTGCTACAATATAAACACTGCCTTCGATTTGTACCAATCTCACGTCCCTGGTATCAGGAAAACCAAGAGTTGGCCTTTCATATGTCCCAACTCCGGTGCAATTTGATACCCTTCCAAGATATGAAGGAACTCGGTTTGGGGTATTCACCCAGTAAGCTGCAATGTCGTTTGGCTCAGTAAAAACTAACAACACCTGCATTTCATTGCCTTTCGGAATATCATGAACCCTGTCATGAGTTTCATAAAGACAGTCCCCCACGGTGAGGGTAGTGGTGTATGCTGGTGGTTCTATAACAACATCAAGTCCAGAAGCCCCAAGATTAATGGTGTTGAGTGCTGATGGTGTTTCATTGTAGTCGATGATTTCCAATATCTGGCTTCCAGGTCTTCTTGACAATCCTCCCCTGGCTTCGGGCAGAAAATTAAGGATGGTTTCCGCACCTTTGAAATACACCGGCAAATCTGTCCTGTATCGCATAGAAGGGCTTAGTTCACCCCGTGAGAAGTCAAGCATTGCCATATGAATTCTCCATTACTGAACCCCAAAAAGGCTGTCCTCCGCTTCCTGTCAAGTCGCTCAATTTTGCTTGCTGCAAGGTGGTCTGATAACGCTGGAACAAACT
>SAAM01000067.1 GCA_009929415.1 Clostridia bacterium
ATGACGACTATTTCTTCCTCAAGCTTTTTGATGCCAGCAGGAAAGGCTATGTCAGGAACCCTGTGGCTGAGAGAATCCCACAGAATTTATGATTGAGCCTAAAAAAACCTCCTATTGGTTTTAATGTTGCTATATCAGCCCTTTACGCTTCCGAGCATGGCACCCTTGTTAAAGTGCTTCTGAAGGAACGGATAGATGCAGAGGATTGGAACGATTGCAAAGATGACGACAACAGCGCCAAGTGTCGTCGCGGTATAATTAACGTCGGCTGTCCTGACAATTGCCGTGATGTCAGCCCCACTGTTGAGAATCTGCCTGATTCTAAGCTGCATCGGGAATAGGTCATTTTTGGAGATGAACATCAGTGGGTTTTGATACTGGTTCCACATCGTGACGCCGTAGAATAGGCCGACCGTCGTCAGAACCGGTTTTGAAGAAGGAAGCACAACCTTGAGCAATGTCATGAATTTCCCGCAACCATCGATAGTTGCAGCTTCTTCGATTTCCTTGGGGAATGCCTGGAAGAAGGTTCTCATAACGATTAGATTGTAGGCATTGAGAATATGAGGGAAAATGAGAACCCAATAGTTATTCTTAAGGCCGAGTCTCGCAATCTGAAGATAATATGGTACAACTGGAGCCTTGAAAACCATCGTAAAAACAATCAAGAGCATTAGAATCTTTCTCAAGGGAAAATCCTTCTTTGAAAGCGGATAAGCCAAGAGAACGTTAACTATGAGTGCAAGTAGAATCCCGATTGCCGTCGAAGACAATGAAATGAGGCTGGATTTCCAAAGAGACATTTGGGAGAGCATGTATTTCCAGGAATCAAGCGTAAAATCCTTGGGATAGATTGTCACGCTCTTTGTGTCGGCGGCAGCTTTGGAACTGAATGATAGGGCAAGCTCTGCAACCATTGGGAATACTGCAACAAGTCCGATTACCACCAGAATGACCGTGATGATGGTTGTGTACCAAAAGTCTCCGCGGGAAGTCTTTATTTGTTTTGCATTATCCATCACCAGAGCCCTCCTTCTTCAGTGTATTTATTTGACAGTCTGTTGAAAGTAGAGACAAGGACAAATCCTACAACAGACTGGAACAGCCCTACTGCTGTAGAGAAAGAGTATTTTGCATTGAGGATACCTGTCCGATAGACATATGTATCGAAGATATCTGCAACTGAATATGTCATTGGGGTGTACAGGTTGGATACTTGATTGAAGCCAAGTTCCATGAACTTTCCCATCTCGAGAAGGGATAGAGTAACGACAGTCGGAATTAGGATTCGAATTGTTATGTACTTTACCCTTTGGAACCTACTTGCCCCATCGATGACCGCTGACTCATAGAGGCTTGGGTCAATACCAGAGATTGCAGCAAGGTAGACTATGGTCCCCCAGCCCGCATCTTTCCAGATAGACGAAACGACAAATACGCCTCTGAACCATGTCTCCTTTTGCATGATTAGAATTGGTTCTAAACCCATCATACCTCGTATGCTGTTGAAGATACCGCCAGAACCGAGGACCTCGAACACAAGCCCACCGACGACGACCCAAGAGATGAAATGAGGAACGCAAATGATAGTCTGGACGGTTTTCTTGATACTCTTGACCCTGACTTCATCGAGCATAAGAGCAAGGATAACAGGAATCGGGAACATGAAAATGAGCTTAAGAAAGCTGAGTAGGAAGGTGTTCCTGAACACTCTCCAAAAATCAGGGTACGTAAAAAGCTTCTTGAAGTGCTTCAACCCAACAAATGTGCTATTCAGAAGCCCCCTGGAAACAGAATAGTCCTGAAACGCGATGATGCTGCCAGCCATGGGTGTGTACTTGAATATGATCAAGTAGATTATCCCAGGCAGTACCATAAGATAAAATGGCCAGTAATGCGCCAAATTTGTAGAGAAGCTTTTCTTCTGCTTCAATACAATGATTTCTTCCTTCTTCTTCATGTCTTCTCCAATCCATTGGTAAAAAGAAAACGCTTTTTATAAAAACGTTTTAATCATAATGTATATTATACTGATTTTTTCTTTTATGCAACAATTATATTAAAAAAGCAATTTCATTAATTTACAGAAATTAATTAAAAATTAAATTTATTAAATCGTTTTATTCAACTTTAGAAAACTTTTTTGTGTAGAGGCTTTTACGTGTCACTCTATTCACGAACTCACCTCCATTACGATAAACCTCGATGTTCTGGAAAAGATAACTGAGCATCCTTTCTTCCCGATCTATGAGTTTGGGTGTGGTATGTGGAGTGATGATCACATTCTCAAGGTCCCAAAGCCTGTTATCTGCAGGAAGTGGCTCAACCTCAAAGGTGTCGAGCCCTGCTCCCTTGATTGTTCTATTCTCTAAAGCGTTGATCAACACTTTTTCGTTGATAAGACCACCCCGTCCCATATTGATGAGGAAAGCAGAAGGCTTCATCATCTCCAATTCTTTTCTATCGATCAAATGCCATGTATCGTCGTGGAGTTCCACACAGAGCACGATATAGTCGCTTTCCTTGAGAATCTCCTCAATTCCCTCACCCTTGGCGGAAGCATAGATCTTGTCTACATTCGCAACTTCGGCGTGAGTCCGCTTCCAACCAAGTACGCGCATATCGAACCCCTTGCAGAGGCGTGCAAGCTCTAATCCCGTCTTGCCCATTCCGATAATGCCGACTGTTTTCCCATGGAGGCCTGTGATTTTGTCATATTCTGCGCTTTGAGCCCAATAATGAGCTTGCTGAGCTTTTCTTAGTTCCATCAGGTCATACGTCAGTGCAAGCATGAACATGAGCGCGTGTTCAGCAAGGGCAGGTGCACTTCTTCCTGAGGATCCTGTCAGAATGATATTTCGGTCGAATATTTCTGGAAAGGTGCTCTTCTCTAGTCCCGCATGGCAGCAATGTATCCATTTCAAGTTCGAGTTTTTAAGGATGCTTCTCTCTAAGTCTCCATTGAAGATGGCGACATCCACATCAGCACCGACCTCAGCAATTCTATCTTTTGCGCCAGGATCATCATAATTGACGAACGTTACTTCTGCAGGCGCCAACGCCGCCAGAAGTCTCTCTCTGTTTTCTTCTTTTAATTTTGTGGTGCACAGCACTTTCCTTATTTCTGCCATCAAGCACTCCTGTTTTCCAGCATTGTCTTCATCACACAAACTCGCTCTTCAAGCACTCTCTTTACTAAAGGCGACTCCATATCTTCATCAAACCCATGGTAGGAACCATGCACTAGATTCAATGTAATACTGTTACCAGCTTTTTTCATTTGTTCTGCAAAGAGGACTGCCTCGTCTTTGAGAATATCAAATTCTTGCGGTTCGATATATGTATCAGGAAGCATGCCCAAATCACAATTCTTCATTGGAACCAGATATGCAAGGTATTCCTCTTCTGTCATCTTGAGGTAGGAACGCCACATTGCAAGGTTGTCTTCAAGCGACCACCTGCCATCACAGCATTCAGATGCAGACGGGTACTTTCGCATTTCATCATCCAGTGTCGGATAGACTAAAACAAGCCCGTTTGCCTTGGGCAGCCCATGGTCCCTGCCATAGAGAGCTAAGGCTGCGGCAAGACTACCTCCGGCGCTCTCTCCGTAGAGGAGAAATCCCGATCGAGTCAGGCAGCGATATGCTTCTAGGCAAAAAAGAAAGGCATCAGGCGCTCGATGTTCAGGGAGAAGGGGATACTCAGGGAGGATGACTCTCAATTGGAGTCTTTCTGCATAGTAGGCGGCAAGGTCCAATGATGCGATAGATAACGGAAGATAGAAGGCTCCCCCGTGGAGGAAGAGCATGGTATTCTGGGCTTCATTATGGCTGATTACAATAGCCTCCTTCGTCCTTTCGACAGAAAGATTTCCAAAGGACGGTGTATACAGTGCACTTTTAGCAAATCCCATCTTTTGGAACATTTTCATAGCAGGTATCATTCCTGTCCTTTCGGGGTTCAGGAAAGGCATCATCTTTGGAGGCTTGAGCTCCGGAGAATAGCGACCGCACATCAGGAGTACGAATAGGTTCGTCTTGCGATACCAAGCTCTTCATCTGTAGGGATCACAAGAACCTTGACTGAAGATTCAGAAGTGGATATTTCTCCATCTAAGCCACTGGCATTCCGATCTTCGTCAAGGAAAACCCCCAAAGGATGGAGTTTGTCCACGACGAGCTTCCTCAATTTCGAAGAATGCTCGCCGATCCCCGCTGTAAAGACGAGGTAATGAAAGCCTCCCAGGTCCAGATAGAATGCACCGATATAATGGATTATGCCATTCACAAAGACATCGATGGCAAGCTTAGCTCTTTCGTTTCCGCATTCTGCGGCTTCCATCACATATCTAAGGTCTCCGCTGACACCTGAGATACCTTTCAGTCCACCATTCTTCTGAAGCCCTTCGTTGATTTCTGCATCGCCAACACCCTGTTTTCGCAAAAAGTCAGGAATACTGGAGTCGATGTCTCCGACACGATTTGCATGAATCAAACCCGATTCCAATGACATGCCAAAGCTGGTGTCCACGCTTCTGCCATTCTCGATGGCACAAATAGAGCAACTTCCTCCCAGATGACAAGAAATCGCCTTGTATTCACTCGCTTTTTCATTAAGGACATCCGCGATGTAGGAATGGGAAGCTCCATGGTAGCCTAGGCGCTGGACACCATAATTTTCGTACCAGTCATAAGGTACGCCAAAGATTCTTCTCTCAAGAGGAATACTCAAGTGGAAGGCGGTTTCAAAAGCGCCAATGAACAACGTATCAGGCAGATATTTCCGTAGAACGTCGATAGCATCCAGATAAGCCCTGTTGTGGACAGGTGCAAGTTCAATCCAATCCTCCATGCCCTTTAGGACTTCTTCATCAAGCTCATGAATCCCATAGTGTCCTTTGGAAAGTGTGGTTTTGAAACCAGCTCTTTCAATTTCAGAAATGGAATCAATAACACCATATTTGTCGTCAGTGAGGTATTGTAAAAAGAGTTTTATACCGCACTCGTAGGATGGTATGTCTACTTTCTCCAAGGACTGGCTGTTGCCTTTCATGTACTCGATATAGGTGAACTTGGAATCTTCTACGGATCCCACCCTTTCGATGCCACACTTTGCAAGAACCTTGCATTCCGGCATATCATAGAGCTTGAACTTCAGGGACGTGCTTCCCACATTACAGACGAGAACTTTCATAGTAGACATCTTCAATACCCTCCAAGATATTTCAGTAATTCCTGCATCTCCCGGTCTCCGCCGGCAGACGGCTTCCAATCGACTTGAACAGCTTTATATCCCTGCTTCAATAGAACATCCTTGAAAGCCTCGGGACCTACATTCACAACAACGAGATTGCTTTGAAATAATTTTTGTATTTTCTGGGAATTCATCTTCAAGCCCTTTCCTTTATCTGGAGAGCAATCAAGGATGCAAGTTTTGCTGCCCTGTAGTTTGTACTGACAACTAAAACACCCGCTTCCCTGAGTTTTCTTTTCTGGTTTGCTATGTCTTGCCAGTCTGCAGTTGTGCCGAGGACGGATGCGATGAAGATGATCTTGCCCCCTCTCTTTGCTGCCTGCAACTGAGCCTTCCTTATATCATCGATGACGAATCCCACAGGATCCATGTGACCAGGAGGAGTAAGGATGAAATCCAACAAGATAACAGCAGTCTCTTCATCCTGTGCTTCCCTAAGTATGGCAGGTCTTCTGACTCCTGGATCGATTGCCGGATGAGGACGACCAAGAGTGAATTCTTCCTCACCATAGTCAATACATGTATTTGCAACGCTTTTAAAGGAGTCTGGAAGTTTGAAATTCTCGGTAAGTGGAGCATTTGACCAGATTCCCCCTGTAGCATTCCACATTACACGCATCGCTTCATCCATATAGGTTCCGCCGCTATAGGCTCCCCTGATGTATTTCTGATTTGCCCCCAGGCCCAATACAGCTTCGTCAGCTATTTTCTTCAGCTCATGATCACTTTCAAAATGGAAGCTGATGTGTTCGATACCCAAGGCTTTCTCCGCACATTCATCAAGGCTTTCCGTCCATATGGCACCAGTCTTCTCGATCTCTTCCTTGTTGCATCCCATGAAGAAGACCACTTTAGGTTTCCTACAGTCGGCGATTCTTGCTAACAACTTTTCGAGTACCGCGTCGGAGGGTTTTCGGGAAATGAGGATAATATATTTCGTCTCGGGATCTGCCTCGAGCGCGTCAATACCCATAAGCATGGTAATTCCTCCGACCTTTTCCTTGAGGTCGTTTCCTCCGGTACCTATAGTCTGAGATACTCCTGACCCGGCCTCATGGAGAATAGCGGCAACATGCTGAATACCTGTCCCCGAGGCCCCAACAATACCATAAGGTCCTCTATTGTTGATGCTTGAAAGAACAAGGGCTGCACCGTTGATATTCGCAACACCACAGTCAGGCCCCATGCAAAGTAGCCCTTTCTCACGGGCTAGATCCTTCATCTTTCGTTCATCTTCGAGGGGGACGTTGTTGCTGAAGACAACACAGTGGAGTCCTGCATTCAGCGCTTTCTCTACTTCCATGAGTGCATACTCGCCTGGAACGGAAATGGAACATAAGTTTGCGTCACCATTCTCTGCGACAGCAGCATCGATTGTGGTGTACTTCTGGGAGGCATCACCTCCCCTCTCTGCGGAGTTCTTCTCAAGAACAGAAGACACAGCCTTTGCGAAGTGCTCCTGAGACACTGCATCAGCAACGACAACAAAGTCTGATTCACCTGCTTCTATGATTTCCTCTGTGTTGAAACCCATTTCTGAAGCCATGCCCTTGAAGACTTTGTTTGCCATGCCGATTAAGCCAGTCGTGATACCGTCCATTTCATTTAATACAGCAGTCATGGAGAGGGTGTCTAGAGAATCAATATATCTGTTCTTCTCTATTCTGACATATATGCTCATCTGCCTTCCTCCTCGCTCTTGAGCTTCCCTGCAACACCTTGTACAGCTTTCCTGAAGCAGTCCATCGGAAGTTCTGCGGCGCCCGCACCTGCCTGGCCACCTTTCTTCAAAGCGGATCCGCCATGACTGATCGGCAGAATGTTTAAGCCAACAACCTTGCGGATGTCCACGCCAACAGGGAATCCTCTGTAATCATTCCAAGGAACAGGGGCAAACGTATGTTCCCCCAAAGAAACAGCTTTTGCCTTTTCAGTCCTGTCTTTCGCCTCTGCGAATGTTGAACCCGTCATCCTGAGGTAAGCTGGGCCAGCTATTGCAGACATGCCACCAAGCCCATAGACCTCAGTAACACAGCTATCACCTAGATATCCAAGAAGGTCATCCAAGGTCGTAGTTGGGTTGAGGAATGTTCCTGTTATGAGAGGAGCCTTCGTCGTGTACCACGTATTGCTGGTGGCTGCAACCTGAATTCCAAACTCCACTCCGTTTCCTCCCATCCCGACCATCACGGTTGAATGCTCCACTACTTTTGCCGTAACCATGACACTTTCGACACCTGCCATCATAACATGTAGGAAGAATCTGTCGTTAGCTGCTGTCTCCTTGATTGCTTCTTTCATTCTCGGATGCTTGGACTCCGCCATATGGCCGATTAATTGCAAGGCCAACGCCATGGAAGCCGCCGGTTGGCGATTGTGGTTCTCGTCTCCCATTCCGGAGGTCTTTGAGAGGAGTTTGATCAAATCAATCCCCTCGCTCTTGAGAATAGCTTCTCTGAGGACCTCACTGTAAGATCCCATTATCCACTTGAGATTATCCTCCACGTCATCACCATAGAGCCCCCATCGAAGTACTCTTGGTGAGGATCCTGGATGAGGCACACAATACCCCGTTCCTCCGGAAGTCTTGTCTTCCACGACGAATACAGGCATACTTGCGGAGGTTACCATAGATGCCGCATTTGCCGTAGCATGGTTTTGTGAGGCGTCGATGCGAATTTTTCCTTTCAAAATCAAATCCCATGCCTCTTCAACAGTCTTTGCTAGTCCCTCATGCACAGCGGCTCCTGTTACGGATGTTTTCAAAGGTAGTGGAAGTCTTTCCGGCTCAATCGGCGGTCCCGGAATAAGAATTAAGTTCTTCTCCATGCCTGGGACGACTTCTGAAGCCGGCTTCAGATCGACCAGCACAGGTCGTGCATTTGTAATGATTTCCATCACTCTTTCATTGCCTGTTTTTACCAACTCTGCAGCGGTCATATCATCCTCTCTAGTAGATTTTTTGCGTAAACTTAAAACGTTTTAATTTATGATATACTATTATATATATTTAGTAAATCAAATATTATATTTTTTTCGTAAGTTGAAAAAGATAATTTTTACAAATTTAATTAAATGGTTTTAATTCATACTTTAATAAATCGAACATGCAGAGTACCTATCAAATCTAATTCTGGAGACAATAGAACGAAGGATGTTCTTTTCCAGCAGCTTTTCGCTATATCATGAAGAATGAAAAGAGAACCTAAATACAGAATTGAGTCATACTCACTCAAATTCCCGACCTAATTATATCTAGGCCTCCTCGTCTTCCTGTTCGTCATCATCTTCAGGCTCTATTGGCTTCTCAAGATTCACTATCTTTCCCTTCCAATGATACTCTATCTCTAAGAGGCTGAAGATCAGCCTCTGGGCCTTGGTGGGCACCGTCCACAGGTCCTTATAGGTACCAGTGAAGTGAATTCTTGAATAGGTAGACACCTTGTTCAACATGTCCTTGAAATCCCAGTACTTCCTGTCCCTGGGCTTGATGGCCGAGACCTTGCCTCTCAGGTCGTTGAGCAGGATGAGGGTG
>SAAM01000068.1 GCA_009929415.1 Clostridia bacterium
TGTGTAAACGAAAAATACATATCCTCGATTGAGGAGTATATAATGGCGAGATACTACATGCACAAGGAGGCGTATCAGCATCCTGTAAAGGTTCAGATGGAGGCCATGCTCGTAAAGATATTTGCAAGGGCAAGAGAGCTTTATCTGACAGGAAAGACTTTATTTGCCGATGAAATCATGCTCAAGCTGTTTGATAAAAAAGAGATTTCAGTGAGCGAGTATACATCTATAGACGATTACTTCATGTACTTTCACATGACAAAATGGAAAAATCACAGCGACTCGGTACTTTCTCACATGTGCAGAGCATTTCTTGACAGAAAGAAATACAAGCGCTACAGAAAGACAGAGAACATACCTGAGCTGTGTGAAGTCCTGGACCAAAACCTCAGAGACTGCGGTATGGAAGCAGCTGACTGGAACAGCGAGTATGGATATATAAAAAGAACGGTATCTTTTGGAATATATGATAGGAAAAAGGACAATATCTGGGTAAAGATGAAGGATGGATCAATTAAGGACATATCAGAGGTTTCATATGTATTCAGGAGCATGGATATGGAAAAGCCATATGAGAGGACGATAGAATGTTTTTCAAGCGAGCTTCTGATGGCCAGATTTGGTGATTGTATCCTTGAGGGGCTTTGCTGAAGGTCATTAATCATGCCGGATTGAGATTAAAATGAAAGAGTCCCGAAGCTATATGTCTTCAGGACTCTTTTGTTAGAATTCAGGCGCAAATTTTTCGCCAAGATATTTCAGTACGGTATCTCTAGGGGTATCAGGCGTTATCATGATAGATTTTCCAGTCTCCTCAAAGTAGATTTCTATATTGCAGTCGCCTCTTTTGAAGCTTTTGAGGACTGTATCGTCAAGAACCCGCCTTACCTTTACTTTGTTGATTTTCTTCTTGTCATATTCTTTGGTAAAATAGTATCCTTTGAGATTGAATACTTTTGTATATACATTTTCCATGATTTCCTCCAGTAAAAAATTGAGTTATTGTTGTTGCGAAATTGCAGCTTTGTTAAATACATTATACTGAATTAGCTATAAATAAGCTATATTTATTGTTAAACTTTTTAAATTTTGATATAATTAACAGGTGCAGATAATTAAAGAACCGAGGAAAATACTATGGACGTAAACAAAATCAATGGACACAGTTACTATATAAAAGGCGGCACGAATACAGGGGTATATGTATTCAAGGACAAGTCAGCGCTTGTCATAGACGCAGGGCATACCGTGGGAAGAGGAAGGCGCATATGCAGCTCTCTTGAGGAAAATGGCATGAGAGCCAGATATGTATATACCACTCATGAGCATTTTGATCATTATGAAGCTTTTCAGGGTATAAAGCAGACAGCTCCCCATGTGGAATTCATAGCGCATGAAATGGCAAGGCCATATATCGAGAACCTCTATATAGGGAAGGCCTATCTTGTGTCATCAGCTCCGCCAAAATTCCAGGGAAAGAGAGCGGATGAAGCTACGAGGTACTTCAGTGTGGATATACCTGTAAATGAAAAGCTGACCATAAAGGACAGGGATTTTGAGATACATCATGTTCCGGGTCACTGCATGGGTCAGGCCGTCATTATCACGGATGACAGGGTGTGCTACCTTGGAGACTCGGTTTTTGACAGGACGATAATGGCAAAATACGACATGCCGTTCCTGTACAGCATCGATTATCAGAGACAATCCCTGGAAAAAATAAAAAATCTTGATTTTGACCATGGCCTCATTGCACATTCAAAAAATGTATACAGCAAATCTGAGATAGACAAGATAATAGATGAGAACGTTGAGGTACTGGACAGATATGAAGCTGATATCATTGAGATATTAAAGACTCCCTCTTCAAGAGAGGAAATACTGCAGCAGCTTCTTGTCATAAATGAAATTGAATGTAATTTTGAGACATATCACTATAATTATTCAACGACAGGCGCATTCCTTGCCAGCCTGGCTGAGAGGAATATTATAGATTATACTTACGATCAGGGGAAGATATACTATTACGGCATATAGGATTGAGCACAGATATAGCAGGAGGGGAATATGGAGTACAGAGAATGGAGAAGGATATTACTGCCTTATGAGTATGCAGTCGAAGAGCTCAAGGTAAAGTTTAAGAATATAAGAAGAGAGTTTCAGAATAAGGGAGAGTATTCACCGATTGAGTTTGTAACAGGAAGAATCAAAAAGGTAACGTCTATCCTGGACAAGGCAAAGAAATTGAATATGGATACCGACAAGATATGCACGGAGATGGAGGACATTGCCGGAATAAGAGTCATGTGTCAGCTTGTGGATGATATATATACGGTTGTAGACATAATACATTCAAGGAATGACATGGAGGTAGTCTATGAAAAGGACTACATAAAAAATTACAAGGAAAGCGGATACAGAAGCTACCATGTAATAATAAAGTACCCGATAGAGACTATCGAAGGCTCAAAGGAGATCCTTGCCGAGATACAGATAAGGACGCTTTCGATGAACTTCTGGGCTACTATAGAGCATTCGCTCAGATACAAGTACAACAAGGAGCTGCCTGAGGACCTGAGTATAAGGCTGAGACGCGCCGGAGACGCAGCCTTTACTCTGGACAGAGAGATGAGTGAGATAAGAGAGGAAATCATTAAGGCGCAGGTGACCTTCGGGCTCAAATCCCTTGCTGTAAAGGAATCTCTCGACGGGATACGTCTGCTTCATAAAATGGGCTATGAGCAGGATGCGATTGCATTTCAGGAGCAACTTGACGTAATCAATGCGGTGGACAACATAGATGCGCTTGCAGTGCTTCAGGGACAGATAGACGCTATGATAGATGATATCAAGCAGATATCTAAGGAAAAAAAATAATTTATTTCCGAGAAAGGATAATATGTCGATATACGCAATAGGAGACCTTCATCTGTCATCAAATGAACAGAAGCCGATGGATATCTTCGGGTGGATAAATCACAAGGAGAAGATATTCTCAAGCTGGAATGAACTTGTAACAGATGAGGACATCGTTATAATAGCAGGAGACACGTCATGGGCGCTCAAATTCGAAGATGCAAAGCTGGATCTCGATGAAATCAGCAGGCTCAGGGGCAGAAAGATAATCATAAAGGGAAATCATGATTACTGGTGGCAGTCTCTTACGAAAATGAAAAAAAACTATCCGGATATTGAATTTTTGCATAACAATCATGTTATAATTAATAATTATATATTCTATGGGACAAGAGGCTGGATATGCCCAAACGACACAAAATTCACGCTTGAGGATGAGAAGATATACAGCCGTGAGACAGAGCGGCTGAAATATTCTCTGAATTCATGCAAGGCAGATACATCAGGACTTACAAAATTTGTGGTAATGCATTATCCGCCTGTAAATGACAGACATGATGATTCTGAGATACTGAGGATAATAAGAGATAATGATATAGACTATATGGTCTATGGACATCTGCACGGAGAGGAATCATTCAGCTATGTATTTGAGGGAATGCATGATGGGACGAGTTTTCATCTTGTGTCCTGCGATTATCTCGATTTTAAGCTTAAAAAAATATGTGACTGATATAAGGAGAAACTTAAAATGGAAAACAAGCTAAAGCCAGGCAATTTCATTAAGAACATTGTCATAGAAGATTTAAAAAGCGGTAAGCATAAGGATATAATGACAAGATTTCCGCCAGAGCCTAACGGATACCTCCACATAGGCCACGCCAAGGCCATCACTCTCAACTTTGAGCTTGCGGATGAGTTCGGTGGAAAGACCAATCTGAGATTTGATGACACAAATCCTGTAAAAGAAGATGAGGAATTCGTACAGTCTATAATGGAAGATGTGAAGTGGCTGGGATTTGAGTGGGACAATCTGTTCTGGGCATCTGACTATTTTGATATCATGTACGAAAAGGCCGTGCTTCTGATAAAAAAGGGAAAGGCATTCGTGTGCGACCTCAGCCCTGAGGAAATGAGGGAGTACAGAGGTACTCTCACAGAGCCAGGAAAAGACAGCCCTTACAGAAACAGGAGCGTTGAAGAAAATCTTGAACTCTTCGAGAAGATGAGAGAAGGCGCCTATGACGACGGGGCAAAGGTGCTGAGAGCAAAGATAGATATGTCATCTGCAAACATAAATATGAGAGACCCTGTAATATACAGGATTACAAAAGCCACTCACCACAACACGGGAGACAAATGGTGCATATATCCGATGTATGACTATGCACACCCGCTTGAGGATGCAATAGAAGGAATAACTCATTCCATATGTACTCTGGAATTTGAGGATCACAGACCATTCTATGACTGGGTGATAAGAGAATGTGAGATGGAATCGGTGCCTCAGCAGATAGAATTTGCACGTCTGAACATTACAAACACAGTGATGAGCAAGAGGAAGCTGAAAAAGCTTGTCGATGATGCCGTGGTTGATGGCTGGGACGATCCGAGGATGCCTACTATCTCAGGGCTGAGAAGAAGAGGATACACTCCTGAGGCTATAAGAACCTTCTGCAGGGAGATTGGAATCTCAAAGTCAAACAGCACCGTAGATTCACAGTACCTGGAGCACTTCATAAGAGAGGACCTCATAAAGAAAGCTCCAAGGACGATGGCTGTTCTGAGACCGCTCAAGGTAATAATAACAAACTATGAAGAGGGAAAGACCGAATATCTTGAAGCTGAAAACAACAGCGATTCAGAAGAGGATATGGGCGTAAGGATGATACCATTTTCAAGAGAGATTTATATAGAGCAGGACGATTTCATGGAAAATCCTCCGGCAAAATATTTCAGGCTCTTCCCTGGAAATGAGGTAAGGCTAAAGCATGCATACTTCATCAAATGCAATGAAGTTATAAAGGATGAGCAGGGCAATGTAACAGAGATACACTGCACATATGATCCACAGACAAAGAGCGGAAGCGGATTCAACGAAAGAAAAGTAAAGGGAACGCTTCACTGGGTTGAGGCAAAAAATGCCGTTACAGCTGAAATGAGGCTGTTTGAGCCGATACTTCTAGATGGAGAGGATGATGTAAACCCGGATTCAATCGAGATACTTCAGGGATATGTTGAGGAAGGCCTCAGAAATGCCGCGCCGGAGTCAAAGTACCAGTTCTTCAGACATGGATATTTCAATGTCGATCCAAAATTCTCAGAAGAAGGCAGACTTGTTTTCAACAGGATAGTTGCACTCAAGAGCTCTTTCAAGATATAAACAGCAAAATGAACTGATTTTCAGAAAAAGCAGGGCAAGGGGGTAATCTATACTCCCTTGCTTTGTAAAAATAAGCATAAAATGCCTGTGAGGTGCTGATGTGGAAAATGCAAACATAAAGATAGTTGAGATACTTAAAAAAAGAGGAATGACTCTTGCTATAGCCGAATCACTTACTGGAGGGCTTGTTTCATCTGCAATATGCGGAGTCCCTGGAGCAAGCGAGGTGCTTCTTGAGGGCGTGGTATCATATACGGACGAATCTAAAATCACCAGGCTTGGAGTAAGGCGTGAGACTCTTGAAATACATACATCAGTAAGCTCTCAGACCGCAGCGGAAATGGCAGAAGGGGTAAGAAAAAATCTTGGCGCAGATATTGGAATTTCCACGACTGGCGTGGCCGGACCAGGAGAAGCTGATGAAAATGGAAACCCAAGAGGCCTTGTATATGTGGGGTTGTCCTCGGGCAATGAAACAAGCGTAAGCAGGCATATGTTTGACGGAACAAGAAATGCAATAAGGGAACAGGCAAAAGATATCTGCCTTGAAAGACTTTATGAAATATTATATGAAAAGGAGCGTAAAAATAATGATTGATTTTAGAAGTGATACGGTAACGCGTCCTACGCAGAGGATGAGAGATGCAATGTACAGGGCAGAGGTAGGGGATGACGTTTATGGAGACGACGTGACGGTAAATAAGCTGCAGGAATACATAGCGCAGCTCTGCGGAATGGAGGCAGCGCTTTTTGTACCGAGCGGAACGTTCTGCAATCAGCTTGCACTCTTTACCCACTGCAACAGGGGAGATGAGATAATACTTCCAGATGAGTGCCATATAGTTCAGCATGAGGCAGGCTCTGCAGCTATAATTTCTGGAGTGAACATGAGGACGCTTCCGACATACAACGGAAAGATGGAGCTCGACAGGCTCGAGAATGCAATAAGAAAAGAGGAGGATATACACTATCCTGAAACAAAGCTGATCTGTCTTGAAAATGCATTTTCTGATGGAACAGTGGTAGATCTTGAGTATATGAGAAGCGTGAAAAGAATAGCGGACAGATACAAGCTAAAGATCCATCTCGACGGAGCAAGGTTCTTTAATGCCGTAACTTCGCTCAACTGCGAGATAAGAGATATAACAGAAAATGTAGATTCTCTTAACATATGTCTTTCGAAGGGGCTGTGCGCTCCTATAGGATCAGTGCTGGTTGGAACTAAGGAATTCATAAAGAGCGCTACAAAAAAGAGGAAAATAATGGGCGGCGGAATGAGGCAGGTTGGAGTGCTCGCTGCTGCAGGTCAGATAGCTGTAAAAGAAATGAGACTCAGACTTGTTGAGGATCATGACAATGCAAGATATCTTGCGGAGAGACTGGATATCATATCAGGAATAGAGGTCCTCAGGAACAAGCTTGACATAAATATGGTATTTTTCAAAGTAAGGGATGAAAAGCTCAAAAATTACTTTACAGTAGAGAATTTCGCAAAATATGGAATCATCATAAATCCTGAAGAAAATGGTCTTTTCAGATTCGTGACTCACTACTATATATCAAGAGAAGCAATCGACGAGACTATAGATCTCATAATAAAGCTCAAGGAGAGATCTCAGAGATAGTATGACATCCATGGAAATGAGGTGGAGATATGAAACATGCTTTATTTGCATATAATCCGGTTTCAGGAAACAGATTTATTTCAAAGCACATTGACTTTATAATAGAAAAGCTGCAAAGCTATGGCGTTTATCTTACTGTGTACAGGATACCGGAGGACGATACTGACCTGAAGGAAATAATGACTGACAGGTTTGATCTAATAATCGGCTCCGGTGGAGATGGAACGCTCAGCCAGATAGTTCAGGTAATGCTTGAAAACCGGCTAACCATACCTTTTTTCGCTCTTGGAGCGGGAACGAGCAACAATTTCACGAGAAGCATAGACCTTTCAAGGAGCATAAACACGGAGTCCCAGCTGGAGAACATAATCGATGAGGTATTCAGCGGCAGCACTGGAATGGTAGATATCGGGATAGTGAACGATGAGAAAGTATTTCTGACTTCGCTGGCAGGAGGAGCCTTTGTAGATACGTCCTACATGACTGACAAGAATCTCAAGCTCGTTATGGGACCGCTTGCCTATTATCTCAAGCCATTCACCGAGCTTACGGCTCTCAAGACATATGACCTGGAAATAACGGTTGACGGCATAAAATATGATGAAAAGGCATATATGTTCATTCTTCTCAACGGAAAGAGCGTAGGAACTTTTTCCAACTTCATAGATACTGGAAATATTTCAGACGGCATAATGGAGCTCATAATAATAAGAGAGAGCACGACTATAGAAATTGCAAATCTTTTCTTCTCGGTCATGAAGGGAGAAGATATAACCAGGCACAGCAATGTAAAGCTGATACGTGGAAACCGATTCCTCATTGATTCTGAAGACGATATTACAATAAGCATAGATGGAGAGAAGGGTCCGGAAATGCCGCTTTCTGTAGAGGTTAAGAAAGGCTGTCTCAAGGTACTTGTTCCAAAGAATTTTGAGAATAGAGGTGCAGAAGATGAACTACAGGGAATTTGATTTCAAGTCATATACGGATGGACTTAAAATAGCAGCCTACAAGTTCATGCCAGATCGAAGACCTGTCGCTATAATACAGATTTCCCACGGAATGGCAGAAAAAGCCCTGAGGTATTCATCGGTAGCGGAGAGCTTTGTCTCAAGAGGCTTTGGGGTATATATAAACGACCACAGAGGTCATGGTAAATCAGCTCATAAAAAATATGGATATATGGGAGAGGGCGACGTATTCCTAAAGATGGTAAGGGACATGCGAAGCCTTAACCGGGTAATAGCACGTGAAAACCCGGGAGTCCCGGTGGTTCTGCTTGGGCATTCGATGGGATCCTTCCTGGCTCAGAGATATGTACAGATTTATCCTGAGACAGTCGAGATGCTCCTTCTTTCAGGAAGCAACGGAAGAAACCAGATACCGGTGTCAAAGGTAGGGAAGATAGTAGCCAAAACCATGATGACGGTAATGGGGTCAGAAAAGGAAGCTGAGCTCATTAGAAATGCACAGGACCTTATGTTCAACAAGAAGATAAGGAACAGATCAACAAAATCAGACTGGCTGTCTACCAATGAGTCCGAAGTAGGGAAGTATGTCCAGAGCAGTGACATGGGCTTCAGCTTTACGACTTCCGCTTATTATTATCTTTTCAATGGAATCTGCCAGAACTTCAATGGCATAAACCTAAGGCGGATACCTGAAGAAATGCCTGTCCTGATTTTTTCAGGGGACAGAGATCCTGTAGGAGACTATGGAAAAGGGCCTGAAAACCTTGAAAAGATGTACAAGAAGAATGGCCTTAAAAACGTACAGCTCATGCTGTATGAAAACAGAAGGCATGAGCTGTTCAATGAAGGAAACCGGGAACAGGTAATTGAGGATGTGACAGAGTTCATAAAGAAGAACCTGCCTTCGTAAAATCACTGAGATACCGTAAAATCA
>SAAM01000483.1 GCA_009929415.1 Clostridia bacterium
TGAAGAATTTCATGGCAATGATCTATTTTGTCTGTGGAGAGCTTGCACTTCCTAAAGCCACCATCATGTAGGGTTACCCACTCGATTCAGCGAATAACCGTCACTGAAAGTAGTAAGTCCAGTTAGTTGGCGATTAGTGAATAAGTCAGTAATTTCATCAAATCCATATAAAGGAACGCTTACTCGAGCTTTTCCACTAAGCTTTCCTGTGGGGAATCCTGAGGGTTTCTCTATTGATGCAATTACTGTTTGGTTACTGTCTGGGGATAAATATTGACGACCATTCGAACTCTCTGCAACAATTGTAATCAAACGTGGAAATAATCCATTTGACCTACCATAGTCCCGTATATACGGAAGCCCTACTGGAGTACCACAACAAGGACATGTAGCTCCGTTCCTATTCATAGTTCCTTCAATCTTCTTTGCAACACCTGGCTTTACGTGATACTGAATTTGATTGCCTTGTATATCAAGCTCAACATGGTGTTCATTCCCTTTCTTCTTGGAAAGAGTAAATGATCTAGCCAACGGCATTTCACATCCACATGCTGGATTGGGACACTTGACTGTCCTTGCCCATATCCATGCAATTACAGTTGCTTCCGTTCCATTAGGAAGCTTAGCTTTTGGATAGAGATGTCCTATACGCTTGAAGGCTTCTTCTTTCATCCACTCGCCATAGTACCTCACATCTTCAGCAAGACCTGTTGAGCCTTTCCATGCAAGCTCCGACCCTAACTTTGCTCGGGCTTCTGGATTGACAGGTGGCAGGCCCTGGAATTTGGGAGGTATCTCAATCATCGCCTTATTGATCATTACAGCCACAGGATTGAGGTCACTTGCATGTGCCTTCAAACCTAGGCGTTGAGCTTCCAGAGGGATTGCACCACCACCTGCAAACGGATCCAAAAACTCCGGGATATTCCCATCAGTTGAACGTGAAATTTCGGCTTTTGCTTCTGCCAGCAACTTCTCATCATTGGAATTTTCCCATACGACAAGCCGTTCGAGAATGTTGAACAGCCTTTGGCGTTCTTTTTCCTGAGCTTCCTCTGTAGGAAACTGGTCAGGATGCGAAGAAGGATCGTCCACCAAAGAGGAAAAAATCACAGCCCTTGCTGCAGCCAGAGGACGACGCGCCCACCATAGATGCAAAGTGGATGGATGCCCATGTCTGATGGACTTCTCCCTTGCGGACGCTTCATTTATCGCTTCGAGCGGCAATGCCACCTCTATCAACTTCTTCTTCATCATGCTCATAAACCTCGTTGTTGGCTGAATACTACCTTGGAATTCCTTGATAATAACTCAATATCAAAATTTGTGCTCGTGGCTGCTGAGTCTGGAATCACCGAGAATGCATTTTTCAAGTATGTTACTTCGGCCTTCTTTCCATCAATCTCCACTATTGCAAGGATGTAATGCTCCGGCTTGTTCAGTGATGTGAGAATCTCATTCCTTGTCACCGTTACCGTTGTGGAGCCTTTCGTTCTTCCCTTGACCTCAATGAACCTCAGACACCCTTCATCGAACGCAGTATCTTCGGATACCCTTGATTCAACGTCATATCCACAGTTATCAGCGCTAACGTCCTTAGGGGAATAGCCAAGCTCTCTCTCTACAGCCATTACCGTATTCATAGCAATCCTTT
>SAAM01000484.1 GCA_009929415.1 Clostridia bacterium
AGAGGAAGCAGCTTTGCCGGCTCAAACCTTCGAAAATGCATACTATATTCCTGCGATGCAAGAGGCGTCAATTTTTATACTTCGCTGCTTGAGGGTGCCAATCTCGAAAAAATAATCACGGATGAAAGCACTCAGTATTTCAGACTCAGGTGTCCTGAATCAGGATATTTCAAGGGATATAAGAAATGCTTCAACCAGAGGATGGTCACGCTTCTCATCCCAAAGGATGCAGGGCGTTCGTCTGCTACCTCAAATACATGCAGATGCAGCAAGGCCCGGGTGCTTGAGATTTCAAATCTCGACAGAACCCAGTTTTACACCGAAGCCTATTCCTATGTTGACAGCAACTTCGTGTACAGGCTTGGCGAGATGGCCGTGGCTTCTAACTACAACGAAGACAGATGGTCCGATTCTACAGGCGGCATCCATTTCTACATGACCTGGGATGAGGCCGCGGGATACATGTAAAAAAAACAGGCAGTCAACTGACTGCCTGTAAGCATTTTGCATGTAATTATTGATTTTCCCTTTTATAAATCTTTTCCCCTCCAATAAACGTCTCGTCTACTGAAACTTTATCTATATCCTCTGGAGATATGCTGAATATATCCTTGTCCAGGACTATGAAATCAGCATGATATCCCGGCTTGAGCTGCCCAACTGTAGGAAAGTTGCATACAGCTGCGGCCCTTTTTGTATAGAGAAGCACAGCCTGTTCAACAGATATGCTCTCGTCCTTATTTATGTCCTGCCCCCCATGCGCCTTTCTTGTCACCGCAGCCTTGAGAGACATAAATACGTCTTCTGGTACTGCCCAGAGAGTTGCAGGGCTGTCTGAGGCAAGCGCAAGATGCTCAATTTTATTATAAGCACTCTTAAGCCTTGTTGCCATGGCAAATCTCCTGTCATCAAGGTTTTTTCTCCACGAGTCGTATTCAGCGTACATGAAATCTATGTTCATTGTAGCTCCAATTCCTGCCTCGGCCATCTCGTCTATCATCTCATCGCTGAGTATGGAGCAGTGCTCAATTCTTACGGAAGGAGCTCCCTCTATCCACTCAGGCTTGTCCTTGAAGTAATCTATTATAAGCTGTATGGCCGAATCGCCCATGGCATGTATTATTATCTGAAGGCTTCTGTCTTTGGCGTACTCATAGATTTCATCCAATTCTTCTCTTGATCCAATCGGATACCCTCTGTCCTCAGTGCCCGGATAAGGATCCTTCATGAAGGCCGTATGCCCTGATATGCTGCCGTCAAGGAAGTACTTGACTCCTGTGAATCTTACCGTCTCATCAGGATCTGATGTCTTTTTTATCTCAGCTCTTCCGCTGCTTCTGTAGTCACTGAACTTGTTGTAGATTGCGATGCGCTGCCTGAACCCGGCTCTTTTGGCATCCATATACATCTCATAGTCATATGGCATACCCATCACCTCTGTTACCCCGGTTATTCCAAGACTTGCAAATCTGTGAGTAAGTCCAGCTATAGATCTGATGCGATCTTCATGAGTCACAGGGTTTCTGAACTTTTCCACATGCCAGTGAGCGGCTTCATAAAGCGCGCCTGTAGGCTCGCCGTCTTCGTCCCTTTGAATTATCCCCTCAGGAATATCAGGAGTGTCTCTGTCTATCTTTGCAATCTCAAGC
>SAAM01000485.1 GCA_009929415.1 Clostridia bacterium
GCGTCTACAAAAAGCACGTCCTGAGATTTTCTAAGATTCTCCACATAGGAAGCCAGCCTTGCAAAGCCGATTATGTCCTTTCCATTGTCAGATACATTGGCATGGGTGTCATTTGTGTGAATGATTGTGATTGTCTCTTTTTCCTGAGCAAATCCAGGATAAGTAAAAATGCTCATAGCTAGCATTGCTACAGTGAGCAATCTGCTGATTCTCTTCTTCATGTTTACCTCCATAACTTAAAATAAATAAGTTAACAAAATGCTATTTAAGTTCATCTATTGCCTTCTTTATAATAACCGGAGCTTTGGCGCAGTTCTCTTCCGATACCGCGCACACTGCAAATCTTACCCCCATCTTAAGAGGTACCGCAAATATGTTGTATTCTGTGAGCTTTTCCACGACCGCCTTTGGATTCTCATGAGGAATTGATGTAAAAAATCCGTCCCTGTATGGAAGTATCTCAAGCCCAACTTCTGCTGAAGCTTTTACGAAGGCCGCAGCTCTTGCCCTGAGCATGTTCTTGTATTTTAAAAGTTCCTTTGAATATACTTCAAGCTTTGCAGGGTCATTCTCTATCTCAGACATTACCTCCATCGCACATCTCGTACCATTTGACCAGTTGGCTCTTCCTGCATGAAGGCACGCATAGTAGAAGTCTTCTGCCACATCTTCATTGGAAGATATCCCTATCGCCGCTCCTGATCTGAGCCCATACATAGTATACCCTTTTGACATGCTGTATCCAACAATCACGAGTATGTTTTCAGGAAGGCCTGAGAATTTTCTGAAGAAAGCTCTTCTTTCCATTCCCTCGCCCGCAAAATCTATATAGGCCGTATCTACAAAAAGTATCAGCCTTTTTTCGCTGTCCTGTGCCTTTGCCTTCATGACTTCGAGGACCTGATCCCATTCCTCATCTGAGAGGCTGTACCCTGTAGGGTTCTGTGCCGGTGAATTTATTATTGTAAGTACTCTTCCCTGCTCGTCTGCGAGGGCATCAAAGCTCTCCTTGAATGACTCTATGTTAAATCCGCCCTTCTCATTGAAAAGCCTGTGATGAGTAAGGCTTCTGCCCACGTCTCCCGCTATAGTGGAATATGCGGACCAGAACCAGTCTGAAACAAGAATCTTGTCGCCCGGATTGGTATATCCCCATACTGCATGCTTTACCGCTCCGGTTCCTCCAGGCGTGGCAACCGTCCTTATGTGAGCGTCAGGCCTGAACTCCCTGAAGCATGCCTTCTCTACATCCTTTAAAAAGTCAGGCTGTCCAGCAAGTGCAGCATATGCCGCAATCTTTGCGTTTGGAAGGTTTTTAAGTACGCCGTATACGCTTTCCATGCATATGAGCGCGCCTTCATCGTCCACAAGGGCCCCTATCGTAGCATCGATAACCTTGTCCTTTCCAAACTTGTCCTGTGCTTCCTTAGCTCGTCCTGCAATCGCAAATATCGGGTCATTCTCTCGTGGCCACTGCGCATGCTTTGCTGTCATTCTTAGTTCCATTCAATACCTCCTGATTTCTATATAAAAGTTAACATGAACAACTCCTGCTCTAAAAACTCCTACTCGGCAAAAATATGCGCCTTCTCTTCCCCTGTGAGAACTCTGTATGCTCCAAATGCAAGAGACTCAAGCTCATTCTC
>SAAM01000486.1 GCA_009929415.1 Clostridia bacterium
TGCCAAGGCGTTCAGCACCATGGCGATGTACAGGCTCTGCCAGAGAGAAGGGGCATGCATAGACGTAGTTTCGGCAGGAGAGCTCTACACAGCTATAAAGGCGGGATTTCCTCCCGAGATGATAGAGTTCAACGGAAACAACAAGCTTCCGTATGAAATCGAGATGGCGCTCGACTACGGCATAGGCAGATTCATAGTAGACGGTCTGGGAGAGACAGACCTTATCGAAGCTATATGCAGAGAAAAGGGAAAGAAGGCGAGCATACTTTTTCGGATAACGCCGGGAGTCAAGTCAGATTCGCATGACTATATGGTCACCGGAAAAAAAGACTCCAAATTCGGGATACCCCTCGATGAAGACGTACTCTATCCTCAGATAGAAAAAGCCATAGCATCTGAATATATAGACTTTCTCGGATTTCATTTTCACGTTGGCTCACAGTTGCATGACAATGCATCACACCTTAAAGCGGTGGAGATAACCCTCGGGCACGCAGGCGAGGTAAAGAAGAGGTTCGATTATGACGTAAAGGAGCTCAACATAGGAGGAGGATTCGGGGTACATTACACCGATGAAGAAAGAAAGCCGTTCTCATACTTCCTTGACCCGGCAATGGACATGATCGAGAAATACTTCAGCAGCCTGGGAATAAAGAGGCCTGAGATAGTCATAGAGCCAGGCAGGAGCATAGTGGCAGAGGCAGGCATAAGCCTCTATACAGTAGGAAGCATAAAGGATATTAAGGGAATAAGGAAATACGTTTCCGTAGACGGAGGCATGACAGACAACATAAGGCCGGCGCTCTATCAGGCAGTTTATGACGGAATTATTGCAAACAAGGCCGATGCGCAAAAGACAGAGACGGTGACCATATGCGGAAAATGCTGCGAGTCAGGAGATATACTGATAAGAGACATCGATGTGGCAGAGCCTCAGACAGGAGACATATTCGCGATATTCTCAACCGGAGCCTATGGCTACTCTATGGCATCCAACTACAACAAGAATCCGATCCCTGCCGTGGTGCTCCTAAAGGAAGGCAGAAGCGAGCTGATAGTAAAGAGGCAGAGCTTTGATGACATCATAAAGAACGAGCTGATCCCGGAATCGCTTAGATAATTACCCCCCGGAGAACAACATATTACCCATAAAAAAAGCAAAACCCTCAATAAATCGAAGGGTTTTGCTTTTTTAAAATACAGTATTTTCTCAGACTGATATCCTGACTGCCTCTATATCAGCCCAAGCCTCTTTATAAGATAAGGTATCGCCATCTCAAAGCATACGCCGTATCTCTTTTCCTGATTCATGCTCTCTGTCAGCTTTATGCATTCATAGGTGTAGTCTACCGCTATCTGCGCAGATTCGGCAAGCGAGAAGCCGTGCATCACGCCTGCGAGCAGGCTGCTTGCGAACACATCCCCGGTCCCGTGAAATATCTCGGGATTCTTTCCGTTGAAGGCATAGTCTATGCTTCCCGTCGACCTGTCGTAGCATACCGCGCCAAGCCTTTCATCATCATAGGAGACACCTGTGAGCACTACTTTTTCAGGACCAAGGTCCGACAGCCTCACGAGCAGATCCTCTATATATTTTCTGTCATAGTTCTTTCCGACATATTCCTCATCCAGCAGAAACGCCGCC
>SAAM01000487.1 GCA_009929415.1 Clostridia bacterium
CGCACTGGTTATGGGAGTCTCAAGCATAGGAGAGACAAAGGATCTTGGCAGGATTGCCGGTAAGACTTTTGCGTATTATGTACTTACAACTCTTATAGCATGCGTGCTTGGGCTTGTGCTTGTAAACGCATTCCAACCTGGTGTGGGAGTAAATCTCAATCTTCAGACAAAGGTTGAAAACATTACGACCACTGAGGTCTCTATGATAGATCAGATTGTAAACATTGTGCCAACAAATGTATTCAAGGCTATGGCCGACGGAAATATGTTACCTGTTATTTTCTTCGCTATTATGTTTGGTACGTTCATAACTCTCTCCTCACAGAAATCCAGAGTCCTTCTGACCGATGTATTCAACAGTCTATATGAGGTTATGATCAAGATGACTTTCCTGGTAATACGTTTTGCCCCTTTCGGCCTTTTCGGGGTAGTATCGTCAATAATAGGCTCCCAGGCGGGTGATACGGCTGCACTAAGTGAAATGTTCGGTAGTCTTGGCATATATGCGGCTATTATTGCCGGGGGTTGCCTTATACAGGGTCTTGGGGTCTTGCCGGCCATATTCGTCACCCTTACCCGCAAGAATCCTTTTAAGTTTATGAACCAGATGGGCACAGGCTTGCTTACGACATTCTGCACTGCATCCTCCGCTGCATCACTTCCTATAACCATTCCGGATATTCAGAAGAAAACCGGTGTATCACAAAAGATAGCGGCTTTCTGTCTTCCACTTGGGAACACTATTAACATGAACGGAACCGCTCTTTTTGAGTGTGTGACAGCCATTTTTGTCGCTCAGGTTTATGGGATAGATCTTACTTTAGGTCAACAGATCGTCATAGTTATGACCAGCCTCCTCGCGGCCATCGGTGCAGCCGGAATACCTCTTGCCGGTCTTGTAATGCTTGCAGTTGTCCTGAATGCCGTGGGGCTTCCGTTAGAAGGAATCGGACTGGTCCTTGTCGTACAACAGCCACTTGATATGATACGTTCTGCGGTAAATGTCTGGGGTGACCTGACCGGAGCAGCAATAATTGCACACAGTGAAGGAGAAAAATTAACGATATAAATATGAAATGTAAATTTATCTGCCCCTCATGCGGGGCAGAATATTCTACCGAAGAGCCAATCTGGCGTTGTAAATGTGGAAGTTACCTTGATCTTGATTACAATCCCGTTTTTGATAAGACCAAGCTCCCGGAAGAGAAAACATTATGGAGATACAGCCAGGTTCTCCCTTTGGACATTAAATCCGCAGTATCTTTCAATGAAGGATACACTCCTCTGATAAAAATGAATTTCTGGGGAATGGATGTATTGGGAAAATTGGATTTTCTAATGCCTTCTGGCTCTTTTAAAGACAGAGGAGCTGCAATTATGATAAGCAAGTGCCGCGAACTCGGCATTAAAGAGATAGTCGAAGACTCATCCGGAAACTCCGCATGTGCAATATCAGCATATTGCGCAAAAGCCGGTATTAAGGCAAACATCTATATGCCTGCCGGCAATTCTGCCGGAAAAACCGTTCAGGTCAGGACATACGGGGCATCTCTGCATCTGATTGAGGGAAACAGAATTGATTGTGCCAATGCTGCACTTGAAGGGGCAACAAAGAGCTATTACGCAGCACACGCCTGGAATCCC
>SAAM01000069.1 GCA_009929415.1 Clostridia bacterium
TTTTCAGGGAGCTTTATAGTCAGGTCAGTGCCTTTTGTAATACCGTTTCCGGCAGATCTGTAATGAAGTGAAGCAAACTGCATCGAGTTAAGATACTCAGTCTTGGATCTGAGGCTTTCGTTGTGGTCATGCCATGCCTTTTCCGGATCATCCCTGTCAACGCGTGAGGCGGTCAGTATCCTGTCCCAGAGCTCAGAAACCGCTTCCTCGCAGGAAATGCCTGGAAATACCTTTTTAGCCCATTCTTCAGTAGGGGCTGCAGCCACGACCCATGAAAGCTCGCTGCTCATTGTGTACTTGTTAACTTTTTTCATTCCCTGTGAATTGACTTTATTGGCAAGCCCGATTATCTCTGCAGGAACATCAGAAAAAACATCAGGATCATCGCCGCTTATGCGGATGAAGCATGCGTTATTCCTGCACATCTCCTCATATCCATCAGCCTTCCACTGCGGGAAATATGAAACCGCTGTTTCTCCTCCGTGCAGATATTTTTCTTTTTCAGCAAGGCTGTCTATATATTCAACATGGACGTATGAGGCTCCATTCTGGTAGCATTTTCTTAGAACCAGCCTCATGAATTCACTTGCGCCTAAAGGCCCTCTGAGGATTATAGGCTGTCCCTTCTGAAGATTGATACCGGTCGTAACAATAAGGTCGGCATATTTTTCTATCATGGAAATCTTTTTCTGGTCAAAATTTTCAAGTTTCATAGTCATAATACTCCTTTTGTTGTAATTTTCTGTAAGGAATGCATATAATTATATAGATTATATCATAATATGCATATATTAATGAAGTCATTTGTGACATTGTCACAAGCGTGAATAAAAAACATATTTGAAAAACTTTTGTTTGACAAAAGCAGTAAAGATAAAGTAAAATAAAAAAGCTTTGAGAGTCTGTGGCTGCAAGTCCAAGCCAGACGCGGGCAAAAGGACCCACGTAAGCTTTGTCAAAAATGTACAAAGTGAGCATGGCGCGTCTTAGATGTAAGCCCTGCCGAGAAAATCGAGAGAGAAAAGTAGTGATGCGAACCAGAGCGAAATCTCCAGCAGGCGAGTGTGGGGGAAAAGGCCAGGTCAGTCTCAAGGTAAAAAAAGGCAAGTTGATTAATGTCAACCTGTCTTTTTTTTGTATATTTTCTTGGAAATCGTTTTCAATAATCAAACATTGTATTAAAAATTTGTAGACTTATTTGAATAAATGTAGTATTATAAATATACACAAAATTGGAAATAATCTTACAAAAAAATCAAAATTACGAGGGAGAAACTGACTATGAAAAGAATTTTAGCAGCACTTTTAAGTGCAACGATGATTTTCGGATTGGCAGCATGTGGTGGCTCTGAAACAGAATCAGAGGGAACAGCTGAATCAACTGAAACGCCTACATATAAAATAGGCATATTGACAGGAACTGTTTCGCAGGGTGAAGAAGAGTTCCGTGCAGCAGAGAAAATGAAGGAAAAATACGGTGATATGATCATAACTAAGACATATCCAGACAACTTCATGAAGGAAACTGAGACAACTATAGCAAACTTTATGAGTATGGCATCAGATCCTGATGTTAAAGCTATAGTTATGTGTCAGGCAGTTCCTGGAGCATCTGCAGCAATCGATCAGGCCAAAGAACTTAGAGATGACCTACTTATAATCGCAGGAACACCTGGGGAAGACCCGGACATGATAGCTTCAAAAGCTGACCTTGTACTTGTTGCTGACGAGCTTGGAATGGGACAGACTATAATTGATGAAGCAGTTAAAATGGGAGCAAAGACTTTCATTCACTACTCATTCCCAAGACACATGTCATATCAGATGCTTGCAGCAAGAAGAGACCTTCTTAAGCAAAATGCTGAGGCAGCAGGTCTTGTATTTGTAGATGCAACTGCACCGGACCCAACTGGAGACGCTGGTGTTCCAGGAACACAGCAGTTCATACTTGAAGATATTCCAAGAAAAGTTGAAGAATTCGGAACAGAGACTGCATTCTTTGGAACAAACTGCTCAATGCAGGAGCCTATGATCAAAGCTATAATAGAGACTAAAGCTCTTTATCCACAACAGTGCTGTCCATCTCCATTCCACGGATATCCAGGAGCACTTGGTATTGAGATACCAGATGACAAAGCTGGAGATGTTCCATATGTAATCGAGCAGATAACTGCAAAGGTTGGAGAAGCTGGAATGAGCGGAAGAATGGCAACTTGGCCAGTTCCAATAAACATGATGTTTGTTGAGGGTGGAGTTGAGTATGCAAAAGCTTATCTTGACGGAGAATTCACTGACAAACTTGATTTTGACAAGGTATCAGAAATCCTGAGCTCAGTAGGAGGAACAGTAACTATTACTCCTTACACTAACGAAGCAACAGGAACGACATTTGAAAATTATCTAATGGTACTGTCTGAGTATGTAGTATTCTAATTTTGTGTAGATAAAGAAGGATAAATGAATAAAGACTACCAGGATTGGTAGTCTTTATTTAAATTAAATGCAAATTTCAGAAAATTTCAAAAATGAAAGGAGGTAATTTTTATGAGCGAATATGTTTTATCTATGAAAGGAATAGAAAAAACCTACTTTGGCAATAAAGTGCTTAAAGGTGTAGACCTTGAAGTAAAGAAAGGCGAGATCCATGCCCTTCTGGGTGAAAATGGAGCTGGAAAATCTACACTTATGAATATTTTATTCGGGATGCCGGTAATCCATTCCACGGGAGGTTTTGATGGGAAAGTAACCTTCGATGGAGAAGAAGTTCATATAAAATCACCAAAACAGGCAATGGAGATGGGTATAGGCATGGTGCATCAGGAGTTCATGTTGATTCCGGGATTCACTGTTGCAGAGAACGTAAAGCTGAACAGAGAGATACTCAAGAGCAATCCGGTAAGCAAGGTTTTTGGAGAATCTCTTAAAACTCTCGATATAAAAAAGATGGAAGCGGATGCAAGGACTGCACTTGACACATTGGGGATGGATTTCAGCGAAAAAGAGTATGTATCAGGACTTCCGGTTGGATACATGCAGTTCATTGAGATTGCCAGAGAAATTGACAAATCAAATGTAAAGCTTCTTGTGTTTGACGAACCGACGGCAGTGCTTACAGAATCAGAGGCAGAGCAGCTCATAAAAGCAATGAAGAAGATTGCTGAGTCAGGAATTGCAATACTGTTTATAACTCACAGGCTCGACGAAGTAATGTCAGCGGCGGACAATATAACAATACTCAGAGATGGAACGCTCGTATGCAAGCTTCATACTTCAGAGACCAACATTGAAGAAATAGCACAGAAGATGGTAGGTCGTGAGGTTGAGATGCACACAAAAGAAAAGAGTGCAGAAAACCATGAAGTTATAATGTCGATCAGAAATATGAGAGTACATATGCCAGCTGAAGAAGCGAAGGGGATAGATCTTGATATAATGAAAGGTGAAATACTTGGTATCGGTGGTCTGGCAGGACACGGAAAGCTTGGTATCGCAAATGGCGTAATAGGACTTTATCCTGCGGCGGGAGATATAAGCTTCAAGGGAAAAGAGCTAAAGCTTGGAGATACAAGGAGCATACTTAAGGATGGTATAGCATTTGTTTCAGAGGACAGAAAAGGAGTTGGCCTTCTTCTGGATGTATCTATCGAAGAAAACATATCTGCAACGGCCATGCAGATAAAGGATAAATTCCTTAAAAAAATTGGGATAAGGCTTGCTGATAACAAAGCTATAAGGGAAAATGCCGAGAAGTATATACAGTCTCTCGATATAAGGTGTACCGGACCTAAGCAGTTCACCAGAAGACTTTCCGGTGGTAACCAGCAGAAGGTGTGTATAGCGAGGGCGCTTACGCTTGAGCCGGATCTTCTGTTTGTATCTGAGCCAACCAGAGGTATAGATATCGGAGCAAAGAAGATTGTACTTGATACTCTTGTAGAACTCAGCAAGGAACAGGGTATGACTGTAGTTATGACATCGTCTGAGCTTAATGAGCTTAGGATGGTATGTGACAGGATTGCTATAATAACTGAAGGTAAAGTTGAAGGAATACTTCTTCCAACTGACAGTGACGTAGATTTTGGACTTATGATGAGTGGGGATTACAAGAAAGTTAAAGGAGGAAATCTAAATGGATAATATAAAGAAAAGAATAAATTCATTGGGAACTCCGAGACTGATAATTATCTCATTCTTCCTTGTACTGTGTGTGGCAGCGGTTCAGCTTGGACTTCCGCTTAACAATCTTCTTTCGGATGCACTGGTAAGAATGGGGATGAATGGAGTACTTGTGCTTGCGATGGTTCCAGGAATACTATGCGGAATAGGACTCAACTTTGGAATACCAATAGGCATCGTATGCGGACTTCTGGGAGGACTTATAAGTATAGAGCTTAACCTTACAGGATTTACAGCGCTGTTCGTGGCGATGATAGTATCGATACCTTTCGCTCTTCTTGCTGGATGGCTCTATGGGCTTCTTCTCAACAGGGTAAAGGGATCAGAAATGACTGTATCTACATATGCAGGATTCTCGATAATTTCACTTATGTGTATAGTATGGCTTGTAGCTCCTTTCAAAAGCCTTGAGCTTAAATGGCCTATAGGTGACGGACTAAGAACTACGATAACTCTTGGAAGCAGATATTCCAAGATACTTGACCAGTTTGGAGAATTCACTGTATTTGGAATCACTATACCTACCGGACTTTTAGTATTCTTTGCATTCTGCTGTGTGCTCATGGCGATTTTCCTTAGAACAAAGACAGGAATAGCTATGGCTACTGCAGGTGACAATCCAAGATTTGCAAAATCATCAGGAATCAATGTTGATAATGCAAGACTTCTTGGAACAATGATATCTACAATGTGTGGAGCGGTTGGAATAATCGTATATGCACAGAGCTTTGGTTTCTATCAGCTTTATCAGGCGCCAATGATGATGGGATTCGCAGCGGTTGCCTCAATACTTATTGGTGGAGCAAGTTCAAAAAGGGCCACTATATTCCACGTGCTGCTTGGAACATTCCTTTTCCAGGGACTTCTTACTCTATCTCTTCCGGTAGCAAACAAGATAGTTACGGAAGGAAACCTCTCTGAGGTAATGAGAATAATCGTTCAGAATGGAATCATTCTCTACGCTTTAACTAAGATGGGAGGAGGAGCAGACTAATGGAAAATCTAGATAATAAAATAACTCCGGCACAAACACCTAAAAATAAGATTGACTGGAATAAAAAAATAAAGGAAACGCTTACAGAAAACATAGTTGTTATTATATTCGTAGCGCTGTGCCTTGCCTGTATACAGGTTGCTCAGATGCCTATGAGCTTTATTGTAAATGAGCTTGTGAGCAGGCTTTCAAGGAACCTGTTCCTTGTGCTTTCGCTTATAATACCGGTACTTGCCGGAATGGGACTTAACTTTGGTATAGTAATAGGTGCCATGGCGGGTCAGATAGCGCTTATCTGTGTCACACACTGGGGAGTTACAGGACTTGCGGGATTCTCTCTGGCAGTGGCGCTTACGATACCTATCTCCATAGTTTTCGGTTACCTTACAGGAGTAATCCTTAACAAGACCAGAGGCCAGGAGATGATAGCTGGTATGATCCTTGGATACTTTACAAACGGTCTTTATCAGCTTCTGTTCCTTTTCCTTGTAGGAACGATTATTCCTATGAACAACCCTGTGCTCGTTCTCAGCAGCGGTGTAGGAATAAAAAACACGATAGACCTTAACGCGATAAAATATGCTCTGGACAGAGCCTTTGATCCGTTTTTCAAGATTACATTCGTACATGCCAGCATGGTGATATGTGTAGTGCTTATTGCACTGTTCGCATATGGAGCATATAAGAACAAAAAAGAAGACAGATACGAAAAATATATAAACGCTGCTATAAAGGCAGGAATATTCGTTGTGATATTTGCGCTTCTGATAGTGCTTTCACAGCAGAAATCAATAATAAACATGATAAAATTCCCTACTGCTTCATTTGCCAGCGTAGCGCTTATCTGCATATTCACTAAATTCCTTATGACCACAAAGCTTGGTCAGGATTTCAGGACTGTAGGCCAGGATATGCATGTTGCTGCGGTATCGGGAATAAATGTAAATAAGACGAGAATAAAAGCCATCATGATCTCAACGGTTCTTGCCGGAGTGGGACAGCTTATATTCCTTCAGAACATAGGTACGCTTAATACTTACGGAGGCCATGAGCAGGTTGGTATGTATGCCATAGCAGCTCTTCTTGTAGGAGGAGCTTCAGTAAGCAAGGCAACCATCGGTCAGGCCATAATAGGAACAGCGCTTTTCCATACCCTGTTCATAGTATCGCCTCAGGCAGGACAGAATCTTTTTGGAAATGCACAGATTGGTGAATATTTCAGGGTTTTCGTTGCATATGGTGTAATAGGAATATCACTTGCGCTCTATGCATGGAAACAGGTAAAAGCAAGAAAAGATCTTTAATATACGATTATCAGCAAAGAGTCAGGATTAAATTCCCCTGGCTCTTTTTTTATGATAAAAAATAGATTATCAAAAAAAAGATAAATAATGTAAAATGGAGATATATAGAGTAATAACGAGCAATATAAAGATATGTTGGGTTTAAAGTCGATAATTTGTATTTTTACAACAGAATATGTGTTTTTGAACGCATTTTTAGATTGGTTTTTAAAGAAATAAGGGTATATAATGGATAGATGTGATATTGTGATATTGCTCAATTTTTAAAGACAGGAGGGGAGACTTTGAAAGACATAATAAGAAGTATCATTAAGATCGACAAAGATGCAATCCAGAAGGAAGAAGACTTTAAAAACATGCTTGAAGATCTTGAAAAACAAAAAAAACTGAGACTCAGAGAAATAAGGGAGAAAATAGAGGTCGAAGTGAGATCTGATCTTGAAGAGTACCAGAAGAAGATATCAATGGAAACGGATGCTGAGATATCAGAGATAAGAGAGTCATCAAAACAAAAAGCCAGAGAACTTCAGGAAAGATACAGGCTGTTTGAAGATAAGGTTATTCAGGATTCATTTGATATGATAATTAGAAACCTGGAGGAATAAAATGGGAAGTGCAGCAAAATTCAGTGCTTTGAATACCAAACTGCAGGCTATGGATGCAAAGCTGCTCAGTCAGAGTGAATATGATATCCTGCTTGGACTTGGTACCGAAAGAGAAATCGGAAATCATATAAAGCACAACACCAGATATGCCAGGGTCCTCAGTGAATACAGCATAGAAAGAATAATGAGATGGGAGTTTGAATTGGTACTCAAAAGGGAGCTGATAAATGATATTGAAAAGCTTATCAGCTATCTGGATACGCCGTACAGAAAATTTGCCGAGGCTATGTTTCTGAGGGCTGAGGTGGAAGACATCAAGCTGATACTCAGAGCAGTAAGCAGGAAGGAAGATCTCCATGAGCTTCCACAGCATTTTGAGCACAGCAGAAAATATGAGACAGTGTCATTTGAGAGACTTCTGAGCAACAATACATTATTTGATGTAGTCGAAGAATTCCGGGGTACTGTATTTGAGGATGCGTTCAGGAGTATAACTGAGGATGACCTCAAGCTCAGAGAATTTCACGCGGAAATGAATCTTGATGCAGTCTATTTCAGGGAGCTCAGAAAAAGAGCAGAAAAGCTCTCCAGTGAGGACAGAGCTATAGTGGAGTATTTAATCGGATTGAACATAGATCTCATAAACATTCAGTGGATATACAGGGCAAAACGCTATTATAATCTTATGGACGAAGAAATCTTCAACTATACGCTCTTAGGTGGAGAAAAGCTCAACTTGAAAAAAATGAAGAATATTATTTATTCAGAAAACTGTATAGACCTGATAATAGAAATGCTTGAGAGTTACGGAATACAGCTCGACCCAGATGATGATAAGTATCTTCAGGTAATGATAAACAGGCATCTTGCAAGAATGATGTTAAAAATGGATAAGGCAAATCCAATGACAATAGCCAAATTCGTAAGGTATATACATGATTCGGAGTTTGAGGCGCTCGATATAACAACTATACTTGAAGGTGTGAGATACAAAAACAGAGAAATAAGAAAATTACTTGTAAAAGGTGGTGAGTAAGCTTGGCAATAGAAAAAATGAAGATGCTCAATATAGTATCTCCAGTTGAAAATCTGCATTCGGTTCTTGAGGATCTGGTTATTGATGGGAACGTCCATATACAGAACTATACAAAGTCCAACAGCTCCGATACGCTTACCATGTACAAGGTCAGCGAGGCAATGGAAGATTCCATCGATATTGGAAGCATGCAGAAATTAAGATTTGAAAAAACAGATTTCAAGGATCTCTTTGAAAAGCTGACATTCATCGCAGACAGCATCGACATGGAGCTCAGGACAGACAGCGACATAGACAGGGATTATGACTTTGAGAAAATAACATCAAGGCTGAATTCCATGTATGGCGTAATAGCGCCTATAAAAATGAAGATGGAAAACATGAAGAAGAGCATTCAGGAAAAAGAGTATTTTCTTGAGAATATAAGTTTTCTTGACAGCGCAGACATAGATATTTCCGAGATAAGGGAAATGAAGCACATAAACTATCATATAGGTACTCTCACAAGAGAAAACCGGATAAAGCTTCGTGACAACTACGAGAATATATCGGCGATAGTCCTTCATATAGGCAGCTCGGAAGATGG
>SAAM01000488.1 GCA_009929415.1 Clostridia bacterium
GATTACAGGAGTTGGGTCAGGCGGGCACATAACCGGAATAGGTGAGGTCCTGAAACTTAAATTTAAAAATATTAAAATTTTTGCCGTCGAGCCGTACGATTCGCCGGTAATAGCAGGTGGCAGCCCAGGGCCTCATAAGATTCAGGGTATTGGTGCCGGTTTTATTCCAAAGAATCTAAACCTGAATATCCTTTCCGGCTCAATACAGGTCAAGGCCGGGGAGGCTTTTCGTTTTGCCGGGTTAGCAGCAAAAGAGGAGGGATTATTTGTCGGGATATCAACAGGAGCCTCACTTGCAGCGATAGCTCAAATGCTTCCGGCAATACCAAAGGGTTCAAAAATCCTGACTTTTGCCTATGATACAGGCGAACGCTATCTTTCAGTTGACACTTCAATCATTACCGGATAGTGGTCAGAGGGAAATCTGACCACACTCTTCCTGAACATCATCTCTTTAGGAAAGTTCGGTTGATTACGCGCTTCTTCACTGATGATTGTCCTATATGAATCTGTAAGTATTCCATATCGCAGGACCTTGAAACCCGGACCGACGAATATGTGGTCGATTCTGCTGTCTGAAATCATATCAGAATCAAAATTATTCATAGTTCCGGTCCAGGCAAGTCTGAGCGGTGTGATTTCGTATGAATCCTTAAGATTCAAGGAATTTTTAAAGAACTCATATACCTCAGACCTCTGGTCTACATTAAAGTCTCCTGAAATCATGACATTGTCCGAAGATTTTGTAATCTCCCGCATCTTGCTTACAATTAGTCTTGCCCCTTCAATCCTGGCAACAACTCCGACATGATCCATATGAGTATTGAACATCCAGAAAACAAAGCCACTCTCTTTATCTTTAAATTTGCCCCAGGTGCATATTCTTATACAGGCAGCATCCCATCCGAGAGCAGGTTTTGAGGGGTCAGGTGCAAGCCAGAAAGTGCCGTTGTCCAGTAATCTGAATCTCTCATTTTTGTACACAATCGGAGAGTATTCTCCTCTCTCCTTACCGTCATCTCGTGCGACTCCTATAGCGGAATAGCCGGGTAACAGGCTGAGAACACCCTTGAGTTGGTGTGATTTCGCCTCCTGAAGCCCAAATATCTCAAAGTCATGGAGTTTTATAACATCACATATTTTTGGACATCTCTGTTCCCATCCGTCTCCCTTTTTAGCATCCGCTTCCACGTCTACCCGGATATTGTATGTGGCAATCCTTAGTTTCTGTGAGAATAGTTGTTGTGAAACCAATAGCAGAATCACAAATGACATCATTAGCCGGCTAAATTCTTTCATAATCGTTGTCTGTCCCTATTTTTTGCCTTTACAATATTTTTCCAGGAACTCATCTTGTTCCCATAACAGATGAAGGATATTCTCCCTTGCGACATAGCTGTGGCTCTCTTTAGGAAGCAACACCAACCTTACCGGAGCCCCAAGTCCGGCCAGTGCCTGATAGTATCTCTCCGACTGAACAGTGAAGGTTCCCATATTGTCGTCAGAATCTCCGTGTACAAGGAGTAAAGGCGTTTTCATCTTATCCGCATACATGAAAGGAGACATCTTGTTGTAAACATCAGGTGCATCCCAGAAGTTTCTTTGTTCACTCTGGAATCCGAACGGAGTGAGTGTCCTGTTA
>SAAM01000489.1 GCA_009929415.1 Clostridia bacterium
GGACTTAGTAGTTTTTTGCTTCGTTCTCGTTTCATGTGTATCGCTTACCTTTCAATCATAACCGTACCACCCTTCATACTACCCGTCAATCAAAAACTCCTTTTATAATAGTTTTTTTGTTTTAAATACCAATAAAGCTACATTTTTCTGTGATTAGAAAGGCTTTATCATAGGTTTCTATAGCATTTATCCTAAGAATGTCAGCTTTACAAACTATTTATATGTTATAATAAGAACCTAGACAGACGCAAAATCCTCAACTATCATACAAAGATAAGGGGTGACCATCATGTCCAAATTGCTTGAATTGAATGCTGATAATGAGGAAGCTCTTCTGAAGGTGTCCAAGGCACTGTCCTCTCCTACACGTATCGCAATTGTAAAACTCCTGTACTTTAATAGTTATAATATTGGTGAAATAGCTGAACGTTTAGGAATACCTGCATCTACTGCCGGAGTTCATGTTCGTGCCTTGGAAGAAGCCGGACTTATCAATACCGAAATTCAGCCGGGATCACATGGATCAATGAAAATCTGCTCCAGAAAGAATGATTATATAAGCATTCGTTTAGTCGGGTTACATCAAGATATTGATCAAGTTTTTTCAATCTCGATGCCTATCGGATCATTTGTGGACTGCAACGTCTCCCCCACCTGTGGCCTGTGCGATGAAAATGGGATTATTGGGTATGAAGACAGACCACATTATTTCTATGACCCCAAGAGACTCAACGCACAATTGCTATGGAGTTCTTCAGGATATGTTGAATATCGATTTCCCTTTCCGCTCGAAACCGACCATGAACCAAAACAATTGAGCCTATCGTTTGAAGCTTGCTCCGAGGCACCCAACTTCCGTGAAGATTGGCCAAGTGACATCACTATTTGGATCAATGGATTTGAATGTGCCACTTGGTGTTGCCCAAGTGATTTCGGAAATCGAAGAGGAAGACTGAATCCATCATGGTGGTACAACGGAGCGACACAATACGGATTACTTACGATACTCGAAATCAATGCAGACTCCACCTTGCTTAATGGAAAAATCATTAGCAATCTGGCAATAGATCAGTTGCATCTCACGAATCAACCATATATTTCCGTACGTATCGGCAACAAAGAAAATGCTGACAATATCGGCGGGTTTAATATCTTTGGTCGAAAGTTTGGAGACTATGAGCAAGACATTCTCCTTGCAGTTGCATATTCTCAAGAATAGTTCGTTAAGCCAACGTCGTAAGCAGGAAAGGTAACAATAAGAAGCCCCTTCTCATATGAGAGGAGAGGCTTCTATGTACATGATACTAAGGCATATACAACTGCCAATGCTTATTGCTCCGAATCAAATATACGCTAGGGCCTTGATTCATATACCAAGGCACCAGATGCCATCCTTACTCTCTACAGATTTTTCAAAACTACCACGTCTTCGATGTGGTAGGTGTCTTTCAAGTGCTTCAGGTCTTCTTTCAACACCGCTTCAGCAGCCGTTGAAAGGGATGAGAACGGGCTTCTTACAAAACCGGCTTCGACCCCGATCCACGAGAGCATGCGTTTCATGCTTGCGTGCATCGGATGCTTGAGCACACTGAATATGATCATATCGGCCTGGGTCTGCAATTGCTTGGCGGTCTCCCAGTCC
>SAAM01000490.1 GCA_009929415.1 Clostridia bacterium
ATCAATGTAGAAAGGTTTGGTTGTAGCTATTCCCATTCTTTTATTCAGTGATTTATCGAAGTTCTTGATATAGTCATTCTCCCAGGAGTTTATCTTCTTGCTATTCTGTCGGAATCCAGTAAACACGTTCTTCTGTGAACCAAATACTCCACGACTGATGCAATCTTCAACAGTCATTACCTTTTGCCCTTTGTTTTTACTATCCAAGTAATACTCTGCACCTGCAAAAGCTACTTCAAAGGCGGCTAACTTGCCTAGTGAAGCCCATGAACAGAAACCACCTGTTATGAGTGTGTCGGATGCAAATGAGCCAACTTTAGCAGCTCCTTTTTCCATTTTACTCGGATTATAGGCTTTCTCGCATCGGTCTGCAATCTCTCTATCCAAAGGTGTTCGAGAAAAAACGGATGACAATCCTAGCAGACTACCTTCACCTGCCTTGCGCACGATGTATTCCATCGATGATTTTGGTACTTTCTGAGCAACCAAGTGGTCAACCATCATTTGTTCAACACGATAGTCCACATAGGCAAAAGCCAAATCACCGCCTAGTTTTTTGGATAAAGTATCATATTTGTCTCGTCCAATTTCTGCTACAACAGCATTACGCCATTCTGCGGCCATTTTGGAAAAGTCTTTCTGGAGGTCTTTGTTTGATGCAATATTTTTTCGACACATCTCAACATAGTCCTCGGTAGTTTTGCTGTTCCATTTGCCTGTAAGCTTCACGAACTCGTATGAGTCGTCCATTCTTCCAGCCATGGTGTTGGATGCAGAACGTAACATACCGGCAAAACTCGTTTGGTATTCAGCATATTCCTTTATCTGTTTCTTATTCAGATTATTCTGAACGTTACGCATGATAGGGGAAAGCTGTGCGTTGAAGTAATGTTGGAGACAGTACTCAACTTCTGAGAAGCGTTTTGAATTTTTAATTGCCATGAACTCTTTATATGCTTTGTGAGAGCAGTTGCTCCTTGGTTTGTTCTATTGCGTTATGATACATCTCCATCTGTTTTGGGTAATACTCTTCAAGCCATTCATCTTTATCTATCTGGTCATGAAGAAAGAGGATGGCTAGTTTCTGGTCAATCTCTATGGCAGGCTCACCATCTTCCTTATTGTTGAACCAGCATTTAGTCCACCAACGGATTCCGGCTCTGTCGGGATAGACACTCACCATTCTTGGTATGTCGAAACTCTGTATGTCGATATCCAGTTCAGCCAGTGGATCTACAATAACTCCTTCGGCAATGGCTTCGGCTTCAGCTTTTTTTTTTCGAGTGAGGTCATTGATGAGAGAAATATCTGATGCCGAAGTGCTAGATAGTTCAGAAAGTCGCCGATAAGCAGATTCTGAACCTTTGAGATAAGTGGCATAGATTTATGTCCCAATCCTAATGGATTTGTCATGGATGGCATACATTCATAGAAGTATTCCTTCATGGAAGCTGTCGTAAAGATGTTTCTCAATGACTGCTCAGTACGCTCAGGTGAAGCATACAATCCTCCGCTTAGGTCAGTCATATAGCTGGCAAAGAAGCGCATCATCAATTTCTCAATCTCATCCTTATCTTTGTCGTAGTCGTTGTGAATATCCATATCGATGGCAACAAACTCAGGCTGAGCCTTTCCTTTTTCG
>SAAM01000491.1 GCA_009929415.1 Clostridia bacterium
TATTATTTTATTATTACAAATTTCAGCAAAAGAGGATATGAAATGCAGCTTAACAGAGAAAAAATGCCAAAACATATAGGAGTCATAATGGATGGCAATGGAAGATGGGCAAAATCCAGAGGACTTAAACGCACAATGGGTCACAAGCAGGGAGTAGAGAACCTCAGGACCATAGTTAAGGAGTGCAAAAAACTCGAAATACCTTTTCTTACGGTATATGCGTTTTCTACGGAAAACTGGAAGAGGACACAGGAAGAAGTGTCTTCGCTCATGTGGCTGCTTGAGCAGTATATGACAAGAGAGCTAAAAGAGCTTCACCGAGAAGGCGTAAGGATCAAGACGATAGGAGACATAACCGCTCTTCCAAAGTCGACTTATGCAAAGCTCATGGAGGGAATCGAGTATACGAAGGATAACAGTGCGCTCACGCTCACGCTTGCACTTAACTATGGTGCAAGAGCAGACATAACTCAGGCTGTGAGAATCATATCTCAGAAAGTAAAGGATGGAGAGCTCCTTCCTGAACAGATAAGTGAAGAGACTGTATCAGAGCATCTCAGCACCAGCTTCATGCCAGACCCGGACCTCATAATAAGGCCAAGCGGAGAATACAGGCTTTCAAACTTCCTGATGTGGGAATCCTCATACAGTGAATTCTGGTTTTCAAATATTAACTGGCCGGACTTTGGAGCAGAGCAGCTCCAGCAGGCTATTTCAGATTATCAAAACAGAGACAGAAGATTTGGCAACGCCAAATAAGGGGGACTTATGCTGACGAGAATCATTTCCGGACTGGTACTGCTTCCATTGTTATTCTTCGTAATAATAAATGGGGGAATATCAATATATCTGGGAGCGCTTATATGTTCGCTGATAGGGCTGTATGAATTTTTCAGGGTATTTGAGGGCAGCGGCTACAAGCCTCTCAAGACCACGATTTATGCAATGACTGTAATCATGTACACTGCCATGACGTATTCGGGGATGTCTTACTCACACATAGTGATTTCTGTCACATACCTGATATTTGCAGTAGGTGCCGTATATATAATGAATCGCAGGATAAGGGTAGAGGATTTAATGATCACCATAATGGGGTATATATATATACCTGTATTCCTCTCGCACATAAATCTCCTCAGCATGGATCAGACCATATATATATGGCTGGTATTCATATTCGCATGGGGGAGCGATACCTGTGCGTACTTTACAGGAATGTTCTTTGGAAAGCATAAGCTGATACCTGAGATAAGTCCCAAAAAGACGATAGAGGGAGCGATAGGCGGAGTTGTAGGTACAGTTCTTCTGACGCTTGTCTTTGCAAGATATTTTCAGGAACCGAATCCGATCTATTTCATACCACTTGCCATGATAGGCAGCACAGTTTCGCAGATAGGAGATCTTTTTGCATCCGCGATAAAGCGAGAATTCGGCATAAAGGATTATGGAAATCTGATTCCGGGACATGGTGGTATCCTGGACAGATTTGACAGCATACTTTTTACAGCTCCTCTGACATACTACGGAATAACATTCATAACATATATTCAGAATCTGTAGAGCCTTTCAGGATTTAAATTAAGGAGAATCAATGAATATAATATTAGCAATACTCATATTTACATTCCTCGTGCT
>SAAM01000492.1 GCA_009929415.1 Clostridia bacterium
TGCGGTTCACCTTTTTGACTTCCTCTGCCCTGAACCTCCGGCCACTTTGTAAACCCCCTTACAGTACACTTATCTAGTGCTGCCTGAACAAGTGAATTGTGGGCCTGATTGTATATAATCATCACTGCTTTCATATTATGCTGTTTTAAGATTTTTCAATTGTTTTGCCCATCTCTTTCTTCCTCTCTTAATATCTCCTGCATGGAAAGCTGTATAAATTGATGGAATAACAATCAGAGTAAGAATTGTTGAGAGGGTAAGACCACCAATAATTGCAATACCCATTGGCTGCCATATTTCAGAACCCTCACCAATACCCATAGCCATTGGGAACATACCCAGAATAGTGGTTAAAGTAGTCATCAATACCGGGCGAAGGCGGGATTTACCTCCGGATATAACTGCTCTCTTTACAGAAGCCCCTCTCTCTTTATTAAGATTAATATAGTCAATCAGCACAATACCATTCTTCACCACAATACCCACCAGCATTACCGCTCCGATAAGAGCAATAAGGCTTAAGGTTGTGCCGGTTAACCACAGGGCAACAAATACACCGCTAAAAGCAAATGGAAGCGAGAACATAATTATGAAAGGGTCCCTGAATGACTCAAACTGAGCAGCCATTACAATATATGTCAGCAGAACAACCAGCGCAAGGAGGGTAAACATATCACCAAAAGACTCCTGCTGCTCTTCAATAGATCCGGCCAGCTCAACAGCAATACCCTGAGGCATCTTAATTTTAGCCACCTCTTTGTTAACATCTTCAGCAACATCACCCAAAGATCTCTTGAATATTGTCCCGGTTACCTTAATCACCCTCTCTCTGTCCAGGTGTTCAATAGAAGGTGGCGCGAAACTCTCAATTACCGTTCCCACTTCGCTAAGCCTTACAGCTTTCCCTTGTGTATTATAAAGAAGAATATTTTTTATATCATCAACAGTCGTTCTAAACTTCGCATCATTTTTAACAACTATATCATACTCCTCTCCATCTTCACGGAAGTAGGATGCTGTAACACCATTTATTCTGTTTCTGACAACCGTTGCAGCCATAGTCATATTTAGGCCGTTCATTGCAAGTTTGTTCCTGTCAAACATCACCTGGAACTGTGGCATATAGTCCTCCCTGCTCAATTTAACATCTCTCAGACCCTCTGTATTTTTCATAATTTCAGAGATCTGGCCGGCTACTAACTCGGAGTTCTCAAGATCATATCCAAGCACATCCAACTCAAGAGTAGTACCTCCTGATCCCATTCCCATTCCTCCTCCGCCACCCGGAGTGACAGTATATCTGTATAGTTCAGGCAGCTCCTGAAGATCTTTTCTCATCTCATCTCCAATCTCAAACATATCCCTCTCCCTCTCCTGCGGGTCGCACAATCTGGCAGTAAATGACACCAGGTGAGTTCCCGAACTTCTCATTGACATAAATACATTTGATCCGTCTGACTGACCCAGAGAAGCTTGTAAAATCTCTATCTCTGGATATTTCTCATTCCATTTCTCATAAAGATATTCATTAAGTTTTCTGGCCTGCTCCACCCTTGAGCCCACAGGCAACTCAACCGTAATTGCTATCTGAGAGTTATCAGATTCAGGGAAAAAGTCTGTACCCACCTTTGAAAGC
>SAAM01000493.1 GCA_009929415.1 Clostridia bacterium
CTCCGCTTTTTATTTTTTAACTCCTCAAAAGTAGGGGCTTTAAAATCCTGCGCCTCATCATCCCACTCGTTCAGCCTGTCCCTGCATGACTGTCTCTGCTTAAGAACCTCTGCATACTCCTGTGGACTGGCCGCGCCCTCTGCCAGTTTTAAGGCGATATAGTCCGTCTGCCGCAATATCTGTTGCATGTTGTTGTGCTCCATTGTTGCATCCTCGCTCATTGCGATACCTCCCCTGAAAAAAATAATTTATTGAACAATCTGTCCATGTTCCGTATCGTTCTGTACGCGTTCTTATACCCTATATACCCTCGCCATGACATATAAGAGTTATATATCTGGCCGTATGTCATAAGCCCTTTGTCCATAAACTTTCTGAATTTTTTCAGTTTTCTTCTCTGCCTTACAATGGATTCACGGCAGGCCTTGAGCACAACTCTGCCGGAGCCGGTCAGAAAGAACTGCGTCTTAAGAAAGGTAAACCCCCTGCTAAGCTTTGCTATGTGCGTCTTTTTGGCGTTCAGCCGTATCCCAAGCCTCGCACATTCTGCCCTTATAACTTCAAGGCACTCCCGAAGTCTGGCTTTGCTTTCATGGATCAGGTACATGTCATCCATATACCTTCCGTAGCCCTTGATCCTGAGTCTCTCCTTGATACAGTGATCTACACTGCTTGGATACGCGATTGCGAATATCTGACTTGCCTCGCTTCCAAGCCCCATCCCTACATCGCCAAACGCATCCACGAAAAGCATCGTAAAATCAGCGAGCCGCTTATCCTCAAAACTCTTATCCAAAAGCTCCCTTATAGGCTCGTGGCGCATTGAGCCAAAATAATTAGAGAAATCGATCATCAGCACATAGCCCTCATTGCCGTGCTTCCTGTAGTGCCGATGCAAGTGCGTCTTAAGCCTGTTGACGGCGAAAGATATCCCCTTACCCTTTACGCTTGCTCCGTTGTCGTATATCAGCCCCCTCGTCAGCACCGGGATCAGAGCGTTGGCACACAGCGACCGCTGGACCACCCGCTCGGAAAAATGTACGCTGCTTATGTGCCGGAGTTTTCCCCTTTCAACAATATCAAAATTAATAAAACCCTTCCGGACATCCTTGCCTGAGAGGATAGATTCGCTTGTCTTAACTGCATTCTTGACCCTGTTCATCAAATACCTTTGTACGCTGGATTTCCATGAAACACCTGACTTGGCCTTTTTGCATGCCGCAATAAGAGCGTTAATATCTGCGACTCTTTCAATGCTGTCATGCCCCTTGGTGCTAGATCTTCTCTTTAAATCCCTATATTCTTTCCGTCTTAAATAACGTGCTTCTCTTCGCTCTTCGCTGGTCATAAAATATGCACCTCGTAAAGTAAATTGTTGCTCTTTGTCGGATGATCAACTTCATAGTGCCAACGGGCATGAAACAGAAGCCGACATACCTCTGCCATGCAAGAAGCGTCCGCCCGGACACATCAAGGCGCTAATTTACCCAATAACCATTATTGGGAAGGTCATCTTCTCCTTCCGATAAAAGACGCTGATTTCATCCAGTCATACTGGACTACTACGACAGGTCATTACTTCGGAATCAGAGCGGAACCCCCAACGCGTTGGATGCGTTGTTGTTGTTGGGATT
>SAAM01000494.1 GCA_009929415.1 Clostridia bacterium
AGCTCCATTCCAAACTCCCTGTTTACATCAAGTGCATCCACAAGCTTGAGCTCTTCATATTTTTCTGCAAATCTGTCAAGCGTATACTTATTTGCAAAAAGCATCAGAGGTCTATCGAAATGGTCAAATACCAGCATGCTTCTTGAATTGTGATATTTATTGAGTCCTTCCGTATTATCGGTCTTTATCCATCTGGCTACGCTGTAGTCAAGGTGCTCGATAATGATATCTGAATTATATTCATTCTTGAGCCTGTACTCAAAGACTTCAAATTGAAGCGCTCCTACAGCACCTAGAATTACCTCGTTATATTCTGTTTTATAAACCTGTATAGCACCTTCCTGAGCAAGCTGATCGACTCCTTTGTGAAAATGTTTTGCTTTCATCGAATTTACAGGCATTACCCTTATGAATAATTCCGGCGGGAAAGTCGGCAGAGGTTCAAAATATATCTTATCCTTGCCTTCGAAAAGAGTGTCACCTATCTGATAGTTTCCAGAATCATAAATTCCTATAACATCGCCGGCATAGGCTCTTTCTATTGTTTCTCTGTCATTTGCCATCAACTGAGTAGACTGTGACAGTTTCATCTTTTTACCCGTCCTTGAAAGCGTTACCTCCATACCCCTTTCAAAAACCCCGGAGCATATTCTGAGAAAAGCTATCCTGTCTCTGTGTGCCTGATTCATGTTTGCCTGTATCTTGAATATAAATCCGGTAAAATTGCTGCTGTACGGCGATATCTCTCCGTCAGTCGTCTTTCTTACGCTCGGTCCAGGCGCCATATCAAGGAAATGGTTGAGAAATGCGGTTACTCCAAAGTCGGCAAGAGCAGTACCAAAAAATACAGGAGTAAGATTCCCCTCTCTTATGAGCTTAAGGTTGAATTCATTCCCCGCTCCATTTATAAGCTCCATGTTGTCTCTTAGCTCTCTGAGGTTGTCAGGATGCAGCAATCCTTCAAGCTCTGGACCAAATACGCCCTCTTCACCAAGCTTTATAATTTCTTTTTTTCTATACAGATGAACTTCATTTTCCAGGATATCATATATACCCTCAAACTGAAGCCCACTCCCAATCGGCCAGGTAACAGGCGTAGCATTCATGCCAAGAACCGTCTCCAGCTCTTCTATGAGCTCCAGAGGATCTTTTGCCTGCCTGTCAAGCTTGTTTATGAATGTGAATATAGGTATTCCTCTTAATTTACATACCTGAAAAAGCTTTTTGGTCTGTGCTTCTATACCCTTTGCCGCATCTATTACCATGACTGCGCTGTCAACAGATGTCAGCACTCTGTATGTGTCTTCTCCAAAGTCATTGTGTCCTGGGGTATCCATTATTGATATTACCTTACCATCATAATCAAACTGCATTACAGATGATGTTACAGATATCCCTCTTTTTTTCTCTATTTCCATCCAGTCAGATTTTGCATATTTTGTATTTTTCTGAGCACTTACGGTACCTGCCTCTCTTATTGCCCCTCCGTGAAGTAAAAGTTTCTCTGTAAGAGTCGTTTTACCTGCATCCGGGTGAGAAATGATACCGAAAATCCTTCGTCTGTCTATTTCATTTTCCAGTTCTAAATTACTCATTAATTGTTTTCCTTTCAGATTTAATCGTACTCTTCTATT
>SAAM01000495.1 GCA_009929415.1 Clostridia bacterium
CTTCTGAAAAAGCAAGCATTTTTACGTTTATTCCATCATCCAGGATCTGTTTTACTGCTCTCAGGCCTTCAATCATTACGAGCCTTTGTTTTTCTCTGTTTTTTCTAAGCTTAAGGGAAGATATGAGCTTTATCTTGGAGTTATCCCTGGAACTTATAATCTCTATATTATTCATTTTCCTCACTCATCTTGTTAATTTTCTTAATTTCTCCAATTACTACAAGTATATCCTTAGAATGAATCATGTCTTCACTTTCTGGAGAAATATTTACATTCATACCTCTTTTTATAGCGACGATGTTGATTCCATACTTTCCTCTCAGATCAAGTTCTGAAAGTGTTCTATTATTCCAGTTGTCAGATGCAATAATTTCAATTATCGAATATCTCGGATCGAGTTCCACGAATTCAAGTACATTCTTTGATATAAGGTTGTGCGCAAGTCTTACTCCCATATCTCTTTCCGGGAATACTACCCTGTCCGCGCCTATCTTATAAAGCACTTTTGCCTGCAACTCAGTCTTTGCCTTGCATACCACATAAGGCACTCCGAGTTCCTTTACCACTATGGTGGCCATTATCGAGGATTCTATGTCCGAAGCAACGCTTATTACAGCCACGTCGTAGTTTCTTATTCCAAGTGACTTCAGGGTGGCTTCATCCGTCGCGTCAGCCTGAACAGCCTGAGTTACATGGTCTGCTATATCCTGGATTATCTCCATATTCATATCTATTGCAAGTACCTCATGACCAAGACTGTATATAGTCTTTGCAACCGCAGATCCAAAACGACCACACCCGATTATTACATATGAACTCATAAAAATCTCCTTTATAATATGACTTCGCCCTCCGGCAACTGATATTCCACTTTCTTTGTTCTTCCGGCAAGTGCCATTACAATAGTCAGGGCTCCTACTCTTCCTGCGAACATAATTATTACAAGTACAAGCTTTGAAGCAGTGTCAAACTGAGTTGTTATGCCAAGCGTAAGCCCGACTGTTCCAAATGCAGATACGACCTCAAATACTATATCCACAAAATCCATTTCCAGATTGAGAAGGCTGAGAGCCATTGATCCGGCTATTATTATTATGAATGCAATTATTATTATCGTCATTGCTTTATTAACTACGGAATAGTTTATTCTTCTTCCGTATGCCTCTACATCCTTGTTTCTTACAAATGCTGCTGCAGTAAGAAGAAGCACTGCCAAAGTGGTGGTTTTTATACCACCTGCTGTAGAAGCCGGGCTTCCTCCGGTAAACATTAGCAGTATTATAAGAAACTTGGAGCTGTCTGTAAGAGCAGCAAGATCAATCGAGTTAAATCCAGCCGTCCTTGGGCTGACTGACTGAAATGCGCTTATAAGGAGCTTTTCATAAAGACTGAGCCCACCTATTGTTTCCAGGTTTCCTGATTCAAGGATATACAGCGCAGCAGTGCCGGTAAAAATAAGGACCCCTGTTACGGTTAATGCCAGCTTTGAATGAAGGCTCAGTTTCTTAAATTTACGTTCATGTATCAAATCAAAAATTACAGTGAATCCGAGTCCGCCAAGTATTATAAGAAGCATTATAACTATATTTATAACAAAATTGCTCCTGTACCTGGTTATGGATTCAAAATTTCC
>SAAM01000496.1 GCA_009929415.1 Clostridia bacterium
TCTTTGTGAAAAAATAATTGACATGGGTGTAAAGACATGATATCCTTAAGAAAATTGAATAATGAATCTTCAGGGCAGGGTGAAATTCCCGACCGGCGGTAAAGTCCGCGAGCCTTAATTGGCTGAACTTGTGCAATTCAAGTACCGACAGTAGAGTCTGGATGAAAGAAGATATTTACAGGAATAATTTCCTGTATTTACGGCATGTAAAATATGAGCTCTGGAATGTAACCGCATTTCAGAGATTTTTTATTGTTATGCAGCTTTTTGTACCCTGAATATTTCAAATATTCAGGGTTTTTTATTCGGTAAGATAAAGGAGAGCGGATTATGAGAGAAGACTACATGAGACTCGCCATGGAGCTGGCACTTAAGGGTGGAAACAGGGTGAGCCCCAATCCCATGGTAGGCGCCGTCATAGTGAAGGACGGAGAAATCATCGGGCAGGGATATCATGAAGAATACGGAGGGCCTCATGCAGAGATAAATGCTCTCAGATCCGCAGTCAGTTCTCCAGAGGGAGCCACCATGTATGTAACGCTCGAGCCCTGTTGCCATCATGGAAAGACTCCGCCCTGCACGGAGGCGGTAATAAGGAGCGGCATATCAAAGGTAGTCGTTGGGGCAAAGGACCCCAATCCGCTCGTAGCAGGCAGAGGAATGGAGATTCTCAGAGAAAGTGGTATAAGCGTTGAAATATCAGAGCTCGAAAGTGAATGCGAGGCGCTGAACCGGATATTCTTTCACTACATAAGGACAGGAACTCCATATGTGGTCATGAAATACGCAATGACTCTCGATGGAAAGACAGCAACCTCGAGCGGCAGATCGAGGTGGATAAGCGGAGAGGTTTCCAGAGAGAACGTTCACAGGACAAGGAACATGCTGACGGCCATAATGACGGGCTCGGGCACTGTGCTTGCAGATGATCCTGAGCTTACCTGCAGGATAGAGGGAGGAAGAGACCCCATCAGGATAATATGTGACAGCAGGCTGAGGATTCCTCTTGATGCGAAGGTGTTCAGGAATACAGACAGGATAAAGACCATCGTGGCCACGTGCACCAAAGACAGATCAAAGATAGAAAACCTTGAAAGCGCAGGATGCAGGGTCATAAGATTGAAAGCGCGCGATGGGCATCTCGATCTTAACATGCTGATGAAGAAGCTGGGAGAAGAGAAGATAGACAGCATACTGCTGGAGGGCGGATCCACGCTCAATGCGGCGGCGCTGGAGTCTGGAATCGTAAGCAGCGTGCAGGCATATATCGCGCCAAAGATATTTGGGGGAGAGAACGCCAATGGGCCTGTCGGAGGTATCGGGGTATTCAGCCCTGAGATGGCATACATGATGAAGAACAGGAAGATCACGCTTATGGATGACGACATACTGCTGGAATATGAGGTGGAAAGATGTTTACAGGAATAATCGAAGAGACGGGAAGGATAGTAAGGATCGAAAGAGGCGCAAGGTCATCAAGGCTCTGGATTGAAGGAAAGAAAATATTTGACGACCTCGGGCTGGGAGACAGCGTAGCGGTAAATGGAGTATGCCTCACGGTGTCGCACATGAGCTCGAATATTTTCACGGCAGACGTGATGAGCGAGACCATCTCGAGGAGCTCCCTGGG
>SAAM01000497.1 GCA_009929415.1 Clostridia bacterium
AGCACTTCTTCCTCAAGGTTTCTGTTAGTGGCGGCGATTACTCTCACATCTACCTTTATCGGCTTTGAGGAGCCGACTCTGTATATTATCTTGTTCTGGAGCACATGCAGCAGCTTTACCTGTATGTCGAGCGGTATCTCGCCTATCTCATCCAGGAATATGGTGCCTCCGTCTGCCGCCTCAAAATAACCGGCCTTTCCGGAAACAGAGGCTCCAGTGAAGGCTCCTCCCACATATCCGAACAGCTCGCTCTCGAACAGGGTGGGAGCTATGGCGTTGCAGTTTACCTCTACAAATGGCGCCGAAGGGTTTGCTATAGTATGGATCTCTCTTGCGAGCTGAGATTTTCCGGTTCCGCTCTCCCCCGTTATTATGACATTGAACCTTGTCTGCGATGCCTTGTAGGCAAGGTACTTGACATCCTGGATAAGCGGACCGCTCCCTACGAATTTTCTGAATGCGTCCTTTGGGAAGGATTTTCTGTATGAGCTGTGAACCCTGTGCTGCTTTTCTATCTCTTCTATTATGCGGTTTCTGTCATCGAGAAGCTCCTCGAGCTCGGTCGCATCCTGAAGCATCATGAATACTCCCTTTATCCTGTTCTCATCCTCTGAATCTATCAGGGGAAACAGCGAGCAGATGAACGGCCTTCGGTTTATCTCATAGAGGGAATCCTTTATGTGGGCTTCCTTCCCCTCAAGCAGCTCGAAAACCTTGCGCGTGAGCTCGCTCTCGTCAAATACCTCAAGCAGCTTTTTGCCTATGACCGGAAACTCTTCTTCGTTGCTGCCCTTTTTGGCAAAGAATGCCCCGCCGTTTATGAGGGTTCCGGCGGCTTCCTTACGAATGCTGTATCCCGGCATCTGAAAGAACTTTATCTGACCCGTCACTCCATCGATTACTACCATGTGACCTATGGCGTTGAAGAAGTTCATGGCGAATACTTTTCCGTTGACGCTTATGTCAATGCTCTTGTCGGATGAATCTATCTTTACGTTTATATGAAAGCCCAGATACCTGGTATCGAGCTCAAAAGGGGTGTTGAGCTGATGCCCTCTCATGTATTTGTAGACAGGCTCTATTTTCCGGTTTTTGTATACCCCAGCCCCAATTATCATATCTCCCGTCCTGATTTTACGGTCTCTTATGTTTATGAGCTCGAGATCTTCGACTGTAAGGTCTCCGTCGTCGTCTCCAAGGGCATTGTCTGCTATGACGACTATGTCTCCGGGCATTATCTGTCCCGCTTCGTGGGTATTCGTCCTGTCAAAGTCTATACCGGTTATCTCTCTTGCTTTCTGGTTGCATATCGATATCCGTCTTTCGCTGTCTACGAAAACGAGCCCCCGGGAAAGATTGTTCATCAGATTCTCTATTATCTGCGCTGTATCCTTCATAAGGCTATCTGCCCTCGCTGCATCTCTCAAAGAGCTCTGCCGCCGCATCTCTCATGAAGCTGTTCACCTCGGATACCTTCGTGTCGTTTGAGAAGAATGAGAATATGAATGGCTGAGACGCATATATTATTCCTGCGTCATTTGATATGTAGTCGTCTTCTCCTGTCTTGTGAGCGGCTCTCGTGCCCGGAGGCAGCTTTTCCTTTATCTTGTGGTTTATCTGCTGACGAA
>SAAM01000498.1 GCA_009929415.1 Clostridia bacterium
TCTTTCTTTATTACCATTATGTTTATGCGTTCTATACGCTCATATGTGGTAAATCTCTTTTTACAGTTCTCACACTCACGGCGGCGCCTTATGCTGTTGCCCTCTTCGGCCAATCGCGAGTCGACCACCTTTGACGCCATCTCCCCACAATACTGACATTTCATATCTGATTATTCCCTTTCTGTTTACAAAAAAAGAGAATATAAATTCTCTTTTTATTTTTTCTTCTCTAACCATTTTGGAATAACAAAGAATGGTTCTCTTTCTTCGTCAGACTCCTCTTCAAAGATTTCTATCTTTTCCTGGCTGTTCTTTTCAATTTTTTCTATTTTCTCTTCTTTTTTTACTGTTGTAGTCTTTACCGGCATTTCATCTGAAAAACCTGTTGCTATTACTGTTATGCTCAGAGTGTCTCCAAGGTCATCATTTAGTGATGTTCCGATTATTACTTCTGAATCTTCGCTGTTGACGCTCTCATTCACGAATCTTGATACCTCATTGAATTCGCTTATAGTGAACGTGTCTCTTGATGCTGAAATGTTTATAAGTACGGCAGATGCTCCTTCTACAGTAGTCTCAAGAAGCGGACTCATTATTGCTTCTTCAGCTGCCTGCAGCGCTCTGTTCTCTCCCTGTGCATTTCCTATTCCCATATGTGCGATGCCTTTGTTTGACATTGTGGTTCTTACGTCAGCAAAATCCACGTTTATCATACCCGGTACCTTGATTATGTCTGTTATACCTTTAACTCCCTGCTTAAGGACCTGATTCGCCATCTCGAATGCATCGTCCAGCTTTGTATTTTTATCTGTGATTTCAAGAATCTTCTCATTTGGTATTATTATCAGAGTATCAACATACTTCTGCATTTCCGATATTCCCATTTCGGCTTTCTTTGCCTTCATCTTGCCTTCGTAGAAAAATGGTTTTGTAACAATACCCACTGTGAGTATGTTCATTGATCTCGCGATTTTGGAAACTATCGGCGCTGCTCCAGTACCAGTTCCGCCGCCCATTCCTGCAGTTATGAATATCATGTCGCTGCCTTCGATGGCTTTTTTTATGTCCTCTTCATTTTCCTCTGCAGATTTTGCTCCTATTTCAGGGTTTGCTCCTGCACCAAGGCCTCTGGTGGTCTTTTCTCCCAGCTGTATCTTTATAGGTGCTTCAGACTGTCTGAGTGCCTGAGCATCAGTGTTCATTACTATGTACTCAACTCCTGCTATGCCTGCCTGTATCATTCTGTTAACGGCATTTCCACCGCCACCACCTACTCCGATTACTTTTATTACTTCTCTGCTGAGAAAGCCGTCATTCACATCTATATCGAACATTAATTCATTCCTCCACCATTTTCTAATAGACTTGATCCTTGCTGATTAACACTGCATGTCTTCTTTTTCACATGCCAGTTTAACTATATTTACAGTTTATCTAATAACATGTACTGATGTCAAGCAATTTTGCAATTTTATTTCATTAATATTACGTAAATACTAATGAACTAAATTACAAAAAAGCTATTTGAAGATATGTCTTCTGATTATCGCGAGGTTGTCAAACAGCCTTCCCCCAAAAACAAGTATCGGAGCGTAGTAAAAAGGCACTCCCAGTTTGTCTCCAATATA
>SAAM01000499.1 GCA_009929415.1 Clostridia bacterium
TCACGAGATCATAGCGGATGCAGCAGAGCCTAAATCTATTGCCGAGCTACGAGCCTACGGACTTAACGTGGTTCCTGCACAGAAGGGACCGGACTCCATAAAGATAGGTATTGATACACTGAAGAAATACAAGGTCTATGTAACGAGACGAAGTGCCAACATACGCACAGAGCGCGGTAAGTACAGATGGAAGACAGGTAATGACGGAGAGCCTACCAACACCCCTGTCGAGCTGTTCAATCATGCCATGGATGCCATTCGCTATGTAGGATTGAATAAGCTGGTAAAGAAAGCGGAACGAGGTAAAACAACATACACATACTAACACATGAAAGGACGAATCAACATAACAAGCAAGACAACGACAAGGCAGGCATTGGTATTACTTACTGATGTTGACTTCCTTGGCCAGCTTGAAGCGAAAACAAAGCCGGTTGACCTGGAAGAGATCACCTACGGTCAACGGCTTGAGCTGTCAGATATGAAGACAGTACGTGATTTGATACTCAATCCATGGAGGGTGCTAAAGGATGTTCCGGAAGAAAAGGTATTGCGTATGTCATTCTTCCAGGTGTTTGCTTTCTCCTTTTCTGTGGTAAAGGAACTCAAACGGATGGCAGAGCGGGACGAGCGTACATTCACCTACTCCCCTACTCCGGAGGAAGTGCAGGCCGGCTATTTCAATCTGAATCACGGTGCTTTCGGGACTGTAGACCGCATCGCTCAAAGGCTTGGTATGTCGCATGATGCTGTGTTTGAGCTGCCAGAGAAACGGGTATATGCCATGCTGAAGATTGACTATGACACATCGAATTATCAAAGGAAGTTGAACAACATAATAAGCAAGAAGCAATGAGCGTAGAGAGTAAGATAAAGAGCGTGGCAGACACATTCAAATGTGAAGGTGTTAGTTACTACTTCGGTGATTGGGCAAGGGCGAACAAAGCCTTTGACAACATGAGCCTTCCTGCTATCGTGTACGTGATGCCGGCCAGCGGAGAGATAGACCTTGGAGCCGGTAACGTTCGTGACAAAGAGAATGCTTTGATTGCATTTCTTGATAAGACAACCTTTGATTTCGAAGCATCCGATAACAACATCATTGTTGAGAACATGAAGGCGCTGGCCATGCGGTTATTTGTAGCTTGCAACAACTCAGGCCTGTTTGATCCGATCGGTGGAAAGCTTTCTTATCGCGTGGTGTATGACATGCTGGATGTGAATGTAACCGGCATAACGTTCGAGGTTCCTATCAAGGAGGTAACAGGTAAATGCATCAAGGGATTATGAGCAGCGTTAGCAACATAGTGTTTGAGGAGCTTAAATCGTTAGGCGAACGGATAGCAAGCAATATCGTTTCAACCGGACAGAATGCATCTGGAAATACTGTAAGGTCTATCAAGCCGGAAGAGACCGAGACAGGAGCTATCCTATACGGACGGAACTACTTTGGAGTGCTGGAGACGGGACGTAAACCTGGCAAAGGACCATACAGGTTTCAGGATGTGATATATCAATGGTCGATTGATAAGGGCATAGCATTCAGGACGGCAAGTGAGCGCAAGTCGTTTGCGTGGGTGGTGTCAAAGAAGATACAGAAAGAAGGAACATTGCTGTTCCGGACAGGT
>SAAM01000500.1 GCA_009929415.1 Clostridia bacterium
GGATCATACTTTGAACAAGCCGCTCTGGACAAGGGCGTTCAGGTTTATGCCGCTGAACGTTTTGCGGTGGGTAACACCGCTGCGGAAAGAGCCGTCCGTGTTGCAATATGTGCGCCCGAATCTGTTGAGGAGCTCGAAGCGGGCCTGAAAATCCTGCATGACATAATGAAATGAAACAATATGCGACGCCATACAATTTAGCCATTGTATGGCGTGTTTGTATTATATATTTCAAAAAGAAAATAAATGAAATGTTTTTCAAAAATACCCTTGACATTGACGCAGCGTAAACGTGTAATATTTAGCTATCGGGAGGTGGAATATGGAATATACAGTTCAGAAGCTGGCTCAGATAGCCGGGATAAGCACACGCACGCTCAGGTATTACGACGAAATAGGAATCCTGAGGCCGGCCAGAATAAATTCATCAGGATACAGGATTTATGGAAGTCGAGAAATCGATATACTCCAGCAGATACTTTTTTACAGGGAGCTGGGTGTAGGACTCGAGGAAATAAAAAACATAATCATGTCTCCTGATTTTGATGAAATGAAGGCTCTTGCGCAGCACCGCGAAAAGCTCATTGAAAAACGGGCTCAGCTGGACAGCCTTATAGAAAATGTAGACATGACGATATCATCAAGGAAAGGGGATTTGGATATGAGTGCCAGAGAGAAATTTGAAGGCTTTAAGAAAAAGATTATTGATGAGAATGAGAAGAAATATGGAAATGAGATAAGAGGAAAATACGGAGATCAGGCGGTAGATGACTCAAACAGGAATATTGAAAATATGACCAGGGAAGAGTACGACCAGGTTTCAGAGCTCGCAAATCAGGTGACAGAGACTCTGAGGCTTGCCTTTGAAACAGGAGACCCTTCGAGCGAGCCTGCACAGAGATGCGCAGATCTTCACCGCCAGTGGCTCAGCTTTTACTGGAAGGAATATACAAAAGAAGCTCACGCAGGTATAGCGCAGATGTATGTCGATGATGAACGTTTTACGGCATACTATGACAGGGACCAGCCAGGCATGGCAAAATTTCTGAGAGACGCTATTTTTATATACACGGAGAAGAAATAATAGTATAATGTTCTGAAAGGTATTAATCTGAGTTATTATCTAATTATATTTGGAAAGGTTGAGGATATCATGAAGAAACTTATTAAAAACAATGTATACTGGGTAGGAAAGGTGGACTGGGAGCTCCAGAAATTCCACGGAGATGATTACTCCACACATAATGGTTCAAGCTACAATTCTTATCTTATAAGAGAAGAAAAGAACGTTTTGATTGATACGGTATGGATGCCATTTGGCAAGGAATTTGTTGAAAACCTGGCTTCAGAAATAGACCTTGAGGATATCGACTATATAATCATAAACCATGGCGAAGTGGATCACAGTGGGGCTCTCGTTGAGCTGATGAAAAGGATACCGGAAAAACCGATATACTGTACAGCAAACGCAGTGAAGTCACTTAAGGGTCAGTACCATCAGGACTGGAACCTCAATGTGGTAAAGACCGGAGACAAGCTTGACATCGGAAATGGAAAAGAACTTGTATTTGTAGAAATGTCCATGCTTCACTGGCCAGACAGCATGGCTACGTATATGACTGGAGA
>SAAM01000501.1 GCA_009929415.1 Clostridia bacterium
TCACGCAAAAAAATGGAGATTTACGTCATGAAGAAAAAGTTTGTATTGACTCTGGCGCTGGTTCTCATGGTTGCAGCAAGCCTGATGGCTGCTACCCCGATCGAAGTAAGTGGTACTTTTAAGACTGGCTACAAGTTTGCTTTCAACCCTAATGCTGTAACTCAGGTTGAAGATGACACTGAAGCTAAAATTGCTACTACTGTTGCATTTACTGGTGACTTCTGGAAGGTGACCTTGAATGATGGCGAAGACGTTCTGTTTAATAGCGAGTATAAGATTGACGCAAAAGCTGACATCTATCTTGACAAGGCACTTGCAGCAGAAGGCATGGACATGGGCGATATCGCCTTGACACTTCATGTTGGTACCGGTGTTGGTGCATCTGCTCCTACCGTACTTGCTGATAAGAATGAATTCAGGAAAAAAGATGCTTCCAAGTTGGAAATGAAGACTCCTGGCGATAACTTTGGTATCACCCTTGGTTACTCCACCCTCTTCAAGGTCTATGCATCTGTTGATCCTACCAACACTGCTGCTATGCCGATCGTTGCCGGCGTAACTCTTGATCCCATCGAAGGCGTAACTGCCACCGTTGGTTTCACCAATGATTATACTGCTGCTTCTAACAATGGTATCGTTGTTTCTGCAAAAGCTGACGTTGCAAAGCTCGTAGATCTTGATTTTGCTCTTGCTGTAACTGGTGAGCTGATTTATGATCTGGATGCTAGTAAGTCTGTTATCACTGCTGATGCTGCTACTACTATTGAAGGTATCGGCCTCTGGGTTGCATACTTCAAGAATGCTGCAAACGTAAATGCTCTTGCAGCCAAGGCTTCTTACGAGACCAAGGTTGAGGACATCACCGTATCTGCAAGCTTCAAGGCAGTTATGACTGATCTGTCCAACATTTCTGGTACTGATTCCTACACCATTGGTGCTGGTGCTAAGTATGCAATGGGTGGCGTGAATTATGCTCTCGACGCAGAATATGTTGTCGGTGGTGCTTTCTCCTTGTCCCCCTCACTTTCTATCGCTTTCTAATCTGAAGTCAATAGAAATTTCTGAAAGGTGGCCCATCGTTGATGGGTCACTTTTTATATCTGCGTGGTATACTCATCTCAAGGAGCATCCTATGACAACCTCTGCCACAACTGTCCATGACTACCTATCCTCCTTGACACCTGAACAACGCTCTGTTATCGAACCTGTGCGTTCAGAAATTATCTCCCATCTCCCCTCAGGCTTTGTGGAGACCATCAACTGGGGCATGCTCAGCTATGAAGTCCCTCTTGAGTTGTATCCCAACACGTATAACAAGAAGCCTTTAAGCTATATTGGCTTGGCAGTTCAGAAGCAGTATTACTCTTTGTACCTCATGCCCGCCTACATGGACCAGAACGTATACCAGACATTGATGGACGCCTTTGAGAAAGCAGGCAAGAAACTCTCCATGGGCAAGTCCTGCATCCGCTTCAAGAAGGTTGATGACCTTCCTCTTGAGTTGATCGGCTCCATCATTGCTTCCCATACAGTTTCGTCGTTTATCAGTGCATACGAAACAGCTAGGAAAGCCTGATCGAGAACTTGACCATATTTTTAGTTGGACGTATAGTTTTTACAGAC
>SAAM01000070.1 GCA_009929415.1 Clostridia bacterium
GATATGTCTTCTGATTATCGCGAGGTTGTCAAACAGCCTTCCCCCAAAAACAAGTATCGGAGCGTAGTAAAAAGGCACTCCCAGTTTGTCTCCAATATAAGATATCGTAGCGGCAAGAATTGCATTTGTAAAAAAACCGCTTATGAAAAGAGTGTTGTCATATTTGTTTTCCATGCTTGCCCTCACAGCACCGCATACAGAGTCGAATGCAGCAAGCAAGGCAATCGATATATAAAGAGAATAACTCGATGGATATGTGAATGGTATATATCCACCTACTATAACACCAAGACTTAACCCCAAAATAGCCCAAATCATTCAGTATCCTCCACAATCCTTTTCAGGTAATTATATTGTTTTGTTCTTCCATATCTTGTAATCACAACACTTTCAGAAGTTCTCACGTCTATTTTAATTCCGTATATGCTGTTTAGCATATAACTGTATGAATCTATTGACTTTATAGCTGCCTCAAGGTTTGCAGGATCACCTATTGCTTTTATTACAAATGGCTGCCCGTAGGTCTTTCCATTTATGGTGACTGTAGGCCCGCTGCATTTTATCTCCGAAAAGCTCATGTATCTCTGTCCGTTTATCGAAATCGCTTCGGCGCCGGATATCTTCAGGTCATTTATTATCCTTAATAAATCCTGGTCATGGACAAGAAAATCGTTCGGATTCTCTCCCGGCTTTACCAGCTTGTCGCTGTCCCTTATCTCAATTATAACGCCTTTGCCTGTAAGATCATTCTCTCCCTGTATATTCCTGTAATATGACAGCTTGGCCTCCATGACTGAGTTCAGATCCGGCGAGTCTGTTATTGTGCTATAATCTTCAAGCTCGCTGGTTTTTCTCGCAAGGTATTCTTCCAGTTTTCCTATTTCTGCATTTTCAATCTTCAGCTGCATCTCCATCTCATTCACGCCTTCTATGTTTATGAGCGATGTCTTGTCTGAAAGATTCTTTATCTGCATGGATAGCGCTATTCCAAATATGAATGTAACCATAAGTAAAATATTTATTCGCTTTCTTATTTCAGGCTTCATTTTTCTCCTAATCTTCTACTACTTCTGCAAATTTGTAGACTATTTCCTTTACATACATAGGTAGCTCGACAGTTTTCCTTTTTTCTATCCTGCTGCTTATCCCGAAATTGTTTTTCAGTTCCCAGAGTATTCCATATCTTATGTTGAGAGAAGCCTCAAGCGTATCCGGATTTCCTATTGCTCTTAGTATGAATGGAGGTTTTATGGGATTTGAATTTACATGAAGGTTCCCCTGGTCATACTTGAAATCTGTAACTGCGACTATTCTCTCATCATTTATGGCAATGCCTTCTGCCCCAGCCGCATTCAGTTTGTTTATTATAGAAAGTATAAGGTCATAGTTGTTTATCAGGACCTCATAGGCCTGAGGATCCTGCATAAGGAGCTCCAGCTCTATGCCTTCGCCCTCAGCTTTTCTGTAACCGATCTGAAGCTCATATTTTTCCATTTCGTTTTTCAGTGTTTCCTGAAGAGTGTTGCTTTCAAGCTCTGAGCTGTTGATTTCTGCTATCTTTGACTCCACGTCCTTTATTTCCTTTTCAAGCTTCTCCTTGCGCTCCTTTATTCCTGTGAGCTCAAGCTGAAGGTGAGCCGCCTTGTCGGATATGCTCTGTCCGTTGTTCATAGTCTCTACGAGCTTGAACTGCATGACAAGAGTAACTCCTATAATGAAGCTGAAAACGAAGAATAGTATTTTTGATAATCTGGTCTTCAAGAATGATTTCATTTTGTTCTCCTGTATACCGGATATCCGTCATATCTCATGTCGATATATCCACTGTATATTTTCTTTTCGTGAAGATCTATGAGGATCTGGTTGAGTATAAGCATCTTTTCATTAAGATTTTCACCCTTGCCAAGCAGTACATTGACACCCTGAGGAGTAGTCATAAGTATCTCGGAGTCTCCGGTTATCTCTATCTGAGAAATATTGTTAAGCAGCTTTGCGCTCCTCACATTTGATATTACGCTCTGTATAAGGCCGAATATATCCTGATTTTCAATATCAAGTTTTTCACCAAGCTTAACCTGGGTCACTTCTATTCCACTTATAAGCGGCTTTACTATCTTTGACAGCTCCTGAGTGGATTCAAGCACTGCCCCGTTTTCATCTATGACAAGAAATCCGCCAGAGAATTTTACAGTGGCAACTGCCTGTCTTTTCTTTATATTGAATATGGCTGTCTCGGGAAACTTGCTGCTGATTTCAACAGACTCGATGTAGGGGTCACTTGAAAATGCTTCTTTTATCTTTTGCTTATCAAGAAGAAACGTATTTTCTTCAAGAAGTATGTTCAGTCTGGATTCTATCTCCTCCGGAGTCATCTTTGAATTCCCGAGTACTATAATATTGCTGACCTGGAATGCTGGAAGAGTGAGATATGCCGCAAAAGAAATCACAAGCCCGGAAATCACTGAAATCAGTATTAGTTTTTTGGATCTGTCCATTGAAAAATCTCCTGCAATCTTTTATTTTACTTTGATAAGCTGCGAAAGCTCCTTTATTATGGCTTCGCAGGGATCACCATCATTGAGCTTTCTGCTGTTTTCTTCCATTAACTTTCTTTTTTCCGGATTCTCTATGATATCCATTATTTTCTCATAGAGAAGCTCTCCGCTGAGCTCTTTCTCCAGGATATATTCTCCGGCTTCCATTGATTTTATATATCTGGCATTATATTCCTGATGATTTTCTGATGTATATGCCTTTGGAACTATTATAGACGGCCTTCCTACTGCATTTATCTCTGCAAGCGTCGTAGCTCCTGCGCTTACGATACAAAGGTCGCTCGCTGAAAGATAATCCGGCATGCTGTCTATATATTCAAATACCCTGAAATCTGTTTTTATCCCCATATCTTTAAGAGTCTTAATTACTGGTTCATAATAATATCTACCCGTAGAGAAGGCAAATTCAACATTTCTTTGAATAAGATCTGGAATTATTTTAATAAACGCATCATTTATTGCTCCAAATCCTCCCGATCCTCCTGTGACAAGTATAAAGGCCGTATCATCCGAAATTCCCAGCTTCTTTCTTGCCGCGGACCTTTCGAGAGGCATCCTGATGTCCTTTCTCACAGGGTTTCCAACTGTAATCGGGTCATTCTTGCATTTCATTCTCTGCCTCGCAGCTTCGAATCCAAGAAATACCCTGTCAGCCTTTTTTGCAAGTATCTTGTTGGTTATTCCCGGAAATGCGTTCTGCTCATGCACAGCTGTAACCGCACCGGCTCTTGAAGCGGCCATCACTACTGGTCCGCACACATATCCTCCGGTTCCGATCACTATGTCCGGCTTGAATTCACGCATGATTTTAGACGCTTCCTTCATTGCTTTTGCAGCCAGAATCACTCGCTTTATATTTTCAAGGCTTATTTTTCTCTGAAATCCTTTAACTTCAAGGCCTCTGAATTCATATCCGTACTGAGCCGCAATCCTCGACTCAAGGCCATCCCTGACTCCCACGTAAAGAATCTCTGAATCGGGATATTCTTCCTTGAATCTGTCCGCTATTGATATGGCCGGATAAATATGTCCTCCTGTGCCTCCGCCTGAAACGATTATTTTCATATCTTACTTCTCCTGCTTTCAATTTTATGATAAGTCCTTCTGCTTTCTTCAACTCTTGCACTGGCAGAATACCTCCTGTCATACCTTGATATGTTGAGTACTATTCCCATTGCAAGAAGGTTCAGCACCAGTGATGTTCCTCCATAGCTTATTAGCGGAAGAGGTATTCCGGTACTTGGAAGCAGAGATACTGCAACAAGCATATTTACGAGTGACTGAAGTGCCATCTGTATGGTTATTCCCGATACTATGAATGTAGCGTATCTGTCCGGAGCATTTGCAGCTATCATGAAGCATCGTGTTATAAGCGCCACGAACAGGAATATTATGGAAAGAGCTCCTATGAATCCCAGCTCCTCACTTATTATGGCAAATATATAGTCGTTCTGAGGCTCTGGAAGATAAAGAAGCTTCTGTTTGCTGGCTCCAAGCCCGGCTCCCTTTATTCCACCTGATGCAATCGCATAAAGAGACTGAAGCACCTGATAGCCGCTTCCCTGCGGATCTGAGAATGGATCGAGGAGAGTCTTTACCCTGAGGATCCTGAATGGTTCAATAAGTATGAGTCCGGCTATTCCGGCTACTCCTATAGCGATCAGCGCAAATATCCATGTCTTTCTTATTCCGCCTATATAGTAAAGATAGAATGTTATGCAGAAAAGTATGAAGGATGTTGAAAGGTCCGGCTGCAGCGCGACCATGACTATGAAGAATCCCGGTGCCGCCCAGAATTTGCCGGCATCGCTCAGCCTCCTGCAGTCAATTCCTTTTTTCGTGAGTGATTCTGCCATAAGGAATATGCATGTATACTTTGCAAGCTCTGACGGCATGAATGTCGTAAATCCCAGGTTAAGCCATCTGAGACCTCCGTTAAGGTTGAGCCCAATGGGCGTAAGCAGCAGCAGGAAGGTCGCAAAGGTTATCCATGCGAGCAGCTTTGTAAGAGTTCCTCTGTATATTCTGTAAGGCACATTCATAGCTCCTGCCATGAGCGCCATGCCCAGTACTGCAAATATAATCTCCTTGAATATTATCCTGTTTGGATCTTCATACCTGAAGCCCGAGTTGACGTAACTCGCGCTGTAGACCATTATTATCCCTATCACGGTTATTGCAACCGTAAGAATAAGGACCATGTAGTCTATCTTTCCTTCTCTATAGCTTCTGCCTTTTTTTTCCACTTATACATTCCCTCTTACATTATTCTTAAAATCTTCTCCGCGCTGCTCAAAATTATTGTACATGCCCCATGAGGCGCATGCAGGCGATAGAAGCACAGTATCTCCAGGCCTCGCCAAGTTCTTCGCCAGCTCTACCGATTCCTTCATGCTCTGAGCAAAGGAAAACTGGGTATATCCGTTTTCGATGCAGGCATCAGCGAGCTTCTGGCTGGTAGCTCCCATGAATATTGCATGCTTTACCCTGCCGCTGAACATCTTTACGAAATCTCCAAATTCAGCCTTCTTGTCATAGCCTCCAGCAATAAGTATAACATCGTGGTCATATGCCTCCAGCGCCTTGATTGATGAGTCCGTGTTTGTTCCCTTTGAGTCATTTATAAATTCAACTCCATCTATGCAATCAACCAGTTCAAGCCTGTGTTCAACTCCTCTGAATTCCCTGAGTACTCTTTTCATGACCTCCTGATCAATACCCGCAGCTATGCAGAGTCCTATGGTAGCCATTACATTTTCAAGGTTGTGGCCTCCTTTTAGAAAAACCTCTTCCCTGCTTATTATGTCTCTGGTGCATGAGCTGTCTGCATATTTAATAATTCCGTCTTCTATATATATTCCCTTTTCCAGCTTCTCTTTCCTGCTGAAGAATATTATCTGTGATTTAAGGCTTCCGGACATTTTCTTAACCGCTGGATCATCGTAGTTTATAATTGCAAAATCGTCCTTCGTCTGATTTTCAAATATCCTTGATTTCACATCCGCATAGTTTTCTACGGTAATATGCCTGTCCAGATGATCTGGAGTTATGTTTATGACAGCAGCCGCCCTGCTGTTGAAGTTTTTTATGGTTTCAAGCTGAAAGCTCGATATCTCTGCAACAAATACAGTTTCCTCAGTTGAGGTCTCAACCTCTGAAATCACTGGATTTCCGATGTTCCCTACCACTCTCGTGTCAAAATCTGCCGCCTTGAATATCTCCCCCGCGAGCGTCGTTGAAGTAGTCTTTCCATTCGTGCCTGTGATGCTTATGAATTTTCCTTTTGCAAAATTGTATGCAAACTCCACCTCACCTGCAATCTCGACCTTTCTTTCCCTGAATCTTTTCATGAAGTCCAGATTCATGGATATGCCAGGAGATACTATAACAAGATCGCACTCTTCATCGCCTGAAGGATTCTGCCCGCATCTGAAGCGGATTCTATCTGAAAACCTCTCCAGGCCAGACATGCTATCTGCGTCCCTGCTGTCATATGCGACAGTTTCGACCTGCCTCCTGTCAAGAAATCCGAGAAGTTCAAATCCACTCTTTCCAAGTCCTATTACGATGACTTTCATTCCTTTTAGCTCCATAATCTACATTCCTCCGATAAAGACTGAAAGTATTCCTATCAGACCCATTATAACTGTAATTATATCAAACACCCTTACCACCTTGGTCTCATGCCATCCGCACAGCTCGAAATGGTGATGAAGCGGTGCCATCTTGAATATTCTTTTCTTTGTCTTTTTGTAATATCCTACCTGAAGGATAACCGATACGCTCTCCATGAAATATACTATGCACATTATCGGAACAAGCAGCTCCAGATTGAGGATAACAGCTGCTGATGCCACTGCCCCTCCAAGAGCCATGGAACCTGTATCTCCCATGAATACCTTTGCCGGGTACCTGTTTACCCTTAAAAATCCTGTGCATGCTCCTGCTACAGAAAGCATGAAGTAAAGCACCGCTTTGTTTCCCATCATGAATGCTATTACCGCAAAACACAGAGCTACAAGTACAGTCACGGTGCTGGCGAGGCCGTCAAGGCCGTCTGTCAGATTCACGCTGTTTACTATTGCTATTATTACAAACATCAGAAAGGGAACATACATTATTCCAAGATCAAGGCTAAGATCAGTGAAGGGAACAAGGATGCTGCTTCCAAGAGGTGAAATCTTAAGCTGAAAGACAGCAAGAAATGCCGCAAACACGACCTGCATGGCTATCTTCTGCTTCGCCTTAAGTCCAAGAGATCTCTTTTTAACGACTTTTATATAGTCATCCACAAATCCCACGAATCCGAATAAAATCATGAACAGGAGCGACAGCGTGATTTCTGTTGCAGCCTCTTTTTTAATTATTGAAACGCCAACCGATGTCAAGAGTATTGCCGCTATGAATATTATCCCGCCCATCGTAGGGGTTCCATTTTTCTGAAGATGGCTCTGCGGCCCATCATCTCTTACAGTCTGTCCAAATTTAAGTTTTCTGAGCACGGGCAGCAGTGCCGGACCCGCAAAATAGGCTATTGCCCAGGATGTCATTAATACTGTTATTTCCATTGTCATGTCAGCAGATTGATTCTGCAACCTCCTCCAGCTTCATCCCTCTTGACCCTTTCATGAGAACTGCATCTCCAGGTCTGAGTATTGAATTTATTTCCGATACAGCTTCTTCATTGTTTGCGAAATAATATACGTGCCCTTTGTCAAAGCCATTTTCAATCGCGCCTTTTCCGATATATTTAGCATCGCTTCCTATGCATATTATGACGTCAAATATTTCTGACGCCTGAATGCCTGCATTCATATGCTCCTTCTCTGATATTGCTCCAAGCTCCAGCATGTCTGCAAGCACAGCGACTTTTCTTTCGCCCTGCATCTGCCTGAAGGTCTCTATGGACGCTCTCAGCGAATCAGGATTTGCGTTATAGAAGTCCTCTATGAGGGTCTTGCCGGAAACACTCTTTATCTCCATTCTGTATTTTGAAGGCTGATATTTTCTTATGCCCTCCGCCGATTTTTTCATGTCAAGGCCCATAAGGCTGCACAGTCCCATGACGCTCAGAGAATTGTATATGTTGTGGATACCGAGAGTCGGTATTTCATACTCTGTGATTTTGCCAAGTATATCTGCCCGGATCTTCATCCCACTTTCGGTTGTCTCGTATGATATAAGCCTTATGTCATTGTGCTCCTCAAGACCGTATTTATATACCGAAGGCTTGATGGCTCCCGTATCTACGGTCTGAAGCATGTCGTTGTCCCCGTTTATAAGGAGAACATCGCTTTGAGTCATATAGTTTGCGATTTCCATCTTTGCCTTCAGTATGTTCTCTCTTGAGCCTGCGCTCTGTATATGAGCCACTCCTACGTTTGTTATTATCGCGAAGTGAGGCTTTACTATCTCTGCAAGATAGTCTATCTCGCCCTGTACATACATCCCCATCTCAAGCACCGCACATTCATGCGATTCGTCAAGGTTGAAGACGGTCATCGGAAGCCCGATTTCCGAGTTTAGATTTCCAAGATTTCTGAGAGTCTTCCTGCTTTCTGATACTGCAAAGTAAAGCATGTCTTTTGTTGTTGTCTTTCCGCTGCTTCCAGTGACTGCAAGAAACGGTATGTCGAACCTGCTCCTATATCCCATGGCGATATCCTTGAGCGCTCTTCGGGTATCTTTTACGAGTATATCCTTTTCAGTCACTCTTTTCTCAACAATTGCTGCTATGGCCCCATTTTCAAGTGCTGCCCTGGCAAAATCATGGCCATCAAGCCTTTCTCCTACGATTGCCGCATATATAGTGTCTTCCTTTATGTCTCTGCTGTCATTGCTTATGTTGCATACTCTTGCATTTTCATCGATTTCGAAGCTGGCTTCTGCTCCTGTCATCTTCAATATATCCCCTATGGTGATATTTCGCATCCTGTGCCTCCGCTTTTTTTATTACTGTTAACTGTTTTCCTGGGCAGCCTT
>SAAM01000071.1 GCA_009929415.1 Clostridia bacterium
CTCTTCATGTCATGGTTCTTTCTTACTACGCTGTACCTGCTCTGCTTTACGCCTGCAGCATTCAGCAGCTGCTTGGTGTAGATCTTGTCCATGCAGAGCGCAGAGCTCATCATCCCGCAGCCTACATAAGGTATCCCTGAGTAGTCGAGTATCCCCTGGAGCCTTCCATCCTCGCCGTATGGTCCGTGAAGCACAGGGAATATGCAGTCGAGCTCTACAGACATCTCCGGTCCGTATATTCCTGCAGGATTGTCGTTGCCAAGTATATCCACCCGGTTTTCTGATACTGCGCTTTCCCATGTGCAGTCCAGCATCATGTCAGGACTTCCAGTAAAATGCCTGAACTTGCCTTCTTTCGTTATTCCTATTAGATAGACCTCGTATTTTTCTCTGTCGATGTTGCTGTATATAGAATTTGCAGATATGCATGACACTTCATGCTCTGCGGATTTTCCGCCAAATAATATTCCTATTTTCATATTTTCACCTGTTTCCTGTGAGTTAGATTATTTTGCCTCATCTATCAAAATCGATTCCCTGACCGTCCTTGTGATGTAGACATCCCTGTAGATTTCTGAGAAATAAGCATGCGCCTTTTTCAGGTCTTCTGCATCCTCAAATATTCCAAACACCGTGGATCCGCTCCCGGTCATCATCGCCTTCGGACATCTGAAGTCTGAGTACAGCTTTGATATTATGTTTTTCATCTCGGGTACGAACGCGAGGCTCGTCTCATAAAGCGCATTTCCCATATTGGCATATATACCCTGCCTGTCATTTTCATTTATCGCCTTTACAAGCTTTTCGTTATCAGGATTTCCGGAAATACTGTCCAGATTAAGCCTCCTGAACACCTGAGAAGTAGATATCCCCCAGTCAGGCTTTACTATGAGAAGGTTGAGGTCAAGATCTCTCAGCTGAGTGAACTTTTCTCCTATCCCTTCTGCCAGCCTTGTACCTCCTGCGAGGCAGAATGGCACATCTGCTCCAAGCTCAAGTCCGAGTTCCATGAGCCTGTTCATGCTGAGCGGCTCCTGGTTCATGTAATTCAGTCCGGAGAGCACTGCGGCAGCATCTGCACTGCCTCCTCCCATTCCGGCTCCTGAAGGTATGTTTTTTTCGATGAATATATCATATCCCCTGCCGGACCTGATTTCCCTGAGAAATCTTACCGCCGCCCTGAAACCTATGTTTCTTGCGTCAAAAGGAATCCTGTCAGTGTTTCCTGCTATATTTATCCTTCCGGTCCTGTTTTCTGATATCTTTATCCTGTCACTTATATCTACTGTCTGCATAACCATGGACAGAAGATGATAGCCGTCTGAGCGCTTTCCCTTTACTTCAAGCGAAAGATTTATCTTTGCTCTGGCCGTGATATTTATGCTGTTCATATGCTTCCTCTTTCAAATTTCTATTAGATATTCTATTATACTATTACTTCACTCATTTTTCTATAGATTAATATCATTAAACGTAAAAAATCACTATCCAGTGTAATAACCTGAATAGTGACTGTATCTAATCTCTGATCAATTTAATCTGTACGTTTGACGTCAGTATGTCTGAATAACTGTATGATACCCTGCTGATGACTTCATCATCAATGCCGTATCTTACTATGAATATGCTGGGATAAGTAGCTTCGAGTAAGCCAGATCTTGTAACTATCTTCTTTCTTCCTTTGTTAGCCTTTACGACTATCTTTTTACCTACGTATTTGCCTATCCCTTTTTTTATGTCCTCTGTAGTAAGTGCCTTATTCATTTTACACCCCCTCAATGTTCTATGTTTATATTACCATAATACGGGGTATATGTCAAGACATAAATTTTTATTTTATATCAATTTTAACTATATGTCAATACTTATTTCCAGCATTTGCATTTTTATTTCCAGCATTTGCATTTTTATTTCCAGGACCAGAAATTTTCACAAAAAAAACTGCCCTTATCTGCAAAGGGCAGTTCCATTATCTGAAACTATATGTCAGTATTATTTGTTTCTGCTTTTCGCTCTCATGTTCTTATCAAGAATCTTCTTTCTGATTCTTATTGATTTTGGAGTGATCTCTACAAGCTCATCATCCTCAATGAACTCTATCGTCTCCTCAAGCGACATCCTCTTAGGAGGAGAAAGCTTAAGCGACTCATCAGAGCCGGATGCTCTCATGTTTGTAGCCTGTTTTCTCTTGCATATATTTACATCTATGTCTCCGGCCTTTGCATTCTGGCCTACTATCATTCCCTGGTATACTTCCTGTCCTGCGTCGATAAACAGGATTCCTCTGTCCTGAGCATTGAAAAGACCGTAAGCCACTGCTGTTCCTGTTTCCCAGGCAACAAGTGATCCTATGTTTCTCGTGATTATATCACCTTTATAAGGCTCATAGTTTTCAAACAGGGTATTCAGTATTCCATTTCCCTTTGTGTCAGTCATGAATTCTGATCTGTATCCTATAAGACCTCTTGTCGGTATAAGGAATTCAAGTCTTACGTAAATTCCTTTAGACTGAGTCATGTTGACCATTTCGCCTTTTCTTGATCCCAGTTTTTCCATTACCGGTCCCATGAAGTCATTTGGCACGTCGATAATAACTCTCTCTATCGGCTCAAGAAGGTTTCCTTTTTCGTCTCTCTTGAACAGAACTTCCGGCTTTGAAACCTGGAACTCATAGCCTTCTCTTCTCATTGTTTCCATAAGAATCGTAAGGTGAAGCTCCCCTCTTCCGGATACTTTGAACGTATCTGCTGTATCTGTTTCTTCAACCCTCAGTGCAACGTTAGTCTTAAGCTCCTTCATAAGCCTGTCTCTAAGCTGCCTTGAAGTTACGAATTTTCCTTCTCTTCCTGCAAAAGGACTGTCATTTATGCTGAATGTCATTGCTATAGTAGGCTCAGATATCTTTACGAAAGGAAGCGCCTCTTTTGTGTTGATGTCTGTAATAGTATCGCCTATATTGATATTTTCTATACCCGCTATCGCGATTATGTTTCCTACATCAGCAGATTCAACCTCTACCCTGTTAAGCCCTATATAGTCATAGACCTTGCCGATTCTTGCCTTGTATCCTATTTCAGGATCAGCGTAGTTTACGACATACATTTCATTTCCAGTCTTGATGGTTCCTCTTTGAACCTTTCCAACTCCGATTCTTCCTACATACTCGTTGTAATCTATAGTCGATATCAGTATCTGTGGAGTTCCTTCAAGATCTCCTACAGGTGCCGGTATATGCTCCACTATCTTTTCAAAAAGGTCATGCATGTTATCTTTGAGCTGATCTGGCTCAATTCCTGCTTTTCCTGCTCTTGCAGATGCGAATATAAACGGAGAATCAAGCTGGATCTCATTTGCGTCAAGCTCCATGAAAAGCTCGAGAACCTCATCCACAACCTCCATAGGTCTTGATTCAGGTCTGTCAACCTTGTTTACGCATATAATTGCAGGCAGCTCAAGTTCAAGTGCCTTTTTAAGAACGAACTTAGTCTGAGGCATAGGTCCTTCAAAAGCGTCAACTACAAGCACAACCCCGTCAACCATCTTGAGAATACGTTCAACTTCTCCTCCAAAATCGGCATGGCCCGGAGTATCTACGATGTTGATCTTCGTATCTCCATACATTACCGCTGTGTTCTTGGAAAGAATCGTTATTCCTCTCTCTCTCTCAAGATCATTTGAATCCATTACTCTCTCATTCACTTCCTGGTTCTGTCTGAAAATATTGCTCTGCTTCAGAAGAGAATCTACAAGAGTTGTCTTACCGTGGTCAACGTGCGCTATAATAGCAACGTTTCTGATATCATTTCTACTACTCAAAGTTACACATCCTTTTTTTAATTTAAAATATATATTTACAAATTTTGTCAATCTAATTTGCTATAACTTATGTATTATACCACAACTGTATCCATATTACTAACTTTTTTTAATATATGCCCATTTATTCTCATAAACTATCTGCTATTTCCAAAATAATTTAACTTTAGCTATGGAAAAAATCACTGTTATTTGGTAACATATATATATAGTGACACAATCATGTCACCGGCATTAATGGATATCGGCCACAGAAACAGCTGGATACAGCCTGTATCTGCCTTTATTTAATAAAAACCCAAGGAGAATAAAATGGAAAACAAAGTATTAGCTAAAGTTGGAAATTACGAGGTTACGGAAGCGGAGCTTTCTTTCATGCTCAAGAGCCTGAATCCTCAGGTTGCATCTCAGTTCATAGGACCAGAAGGAGAACAGAGACTTCTTGAAGAAATAATAAATCAAAAGCTTCTTCTTTGCGAAGCTGTAGAAAACAAATTTGAAGAAAATGATGATTTTGCAGAAGAATTTGCAAAGCTTAAGGAAAACTTCATTTCTCAGTATTCAGTAAGAAAGATACTTGAGTCAGTTTCTGTTTCAGACGAAGAGGCTGAAGAATTCTACAAGGCAAACCCAAATCTTTTTGTTACACCAGCTCAGATAAGAGCTAGCCACATACTTGTAGCAGAGGAAGAAAAAGCAGCTGAGCTTTATGCAAAGATACAGTCAGGCGAGAGCTTTGAAGAGCTTGCAATAGACAACTCAACATGCCCTTCAGGCGTTAACGGAGGAGACCTTAACTTCTTCAGCAAGGGACAGATGGTTCCTGAGTTCGAGGAAGCTGCATATGCACTTGAGGTAGGCCAGGTTTCAGAGCCTGTAAAGACTCAGTTTGGATACCACATAATAAAGCTTACAGAAAAGAAGGAAGATCAGCAGCATTCTTTCGAAGAAGTTCTTCCAAACATAATACAGAACCTTACAGCTCAGAAACAGAATGAGACTTACTTCACTCATATAGATGAGCTCAGAACAAAATATACTGTAGAGAAAATGTAATAACCCGCACAATAAAAGCGAAACATTTAAAAGCATGGCCCGGAAAAACCTGGCTATGCTTTTTTATTCTGTATTGATTTATTTTTGGAGCTGTGATAATATGTATTAGTCATAGGAATACATATGTGTTTCCATTACGGACATATTATTCCAAATCAGATCAGAGGTGCAGATTATGAGCTTAATAGTACAGAAATTCGGCGGCAGCTCCGTCGCCGACAGAGACAGGATTTTTAACGTTGCAGGCATTGCAACCAGAACTTTTTCAGATGGAAACGACGTCATAGTCGTAGTTTCAGCGCAGGGCGACACAACCGACGAGCTGCTGGCCAAGGCTTCCGAAATAAACAGAAACCCTACCACGCGCGAGATGGATATGCTGCTGTCAACAGGCGAACAGATTTCCATATCCCTGCTTGCCATGGCGATACAGTCGCTTGGATTTCCAGTCGTCTCACTGACGGGCTGGCAGATAGGCCTGAGGACAGACTCAAATCATTCTTCGGCAAGAATAAAAAGCCTTACAAATACGAGAATTCAGGAAGAGCTTTCAAATAGAAAAATAGTTATAGTCGCCGGATTCCAGGGTATAAACAAATCGTATGACATAACTACGCTCGGAAGAGGAGGCAGCGACACTACCGCAGTAGCTCTCGCAGCTCAGCTTCGTGCGGACCTTTGCCAGATATACACAGATGTAGACGGGGTATATACGGCAGATCCACGAAAGATAAAGAACGCAAAAAAGCTCGATCATATTTCATATGACGAAATGCTGGAGCTCGCAACAATGGGAGCCCAGGTACTTCACAACCGCTCAGTTGAGCTTGCAAAAAGATATAATGTCAACCTGGAGGTCTTATCAAGCTTTTCAGGACAGCCAGGGACAATAGTAAAGGAGAATGACCAGATGGAAAAGATGTTGGTAAGAGGAATAGCAAAAGATGACGATGTTGCAGTAATAGAGCTTATAGATGTCAGAGACATCCCAGGCATAGCATTCAAGGTTTTTTCTCTGATCGCGAACAAGAAGATAAGCGTAGATATGATACTTCAGTCGACAGGAAGAAACGGAAACCGTGACATCAGCTTTACCATAGCAAAGGGAAATGTCGATGCTGCCGTCAAGGCCCTTGATGAGCTCAAGCCGGTTCTGGGCTTCAGTGAGGTCTCTGTAAATGAAGATGTAGCCAAGATTTCACTGGTAGGCACAGGTATGATAAACAACGCAGGCATAGCAGCCGGAATGTTTGAGGCGCTTTCAAACTCTGACATAAACATCCAGATGATATCGTCATCCGAAATAAAGATATCGGTGCTTATTGACAAGAAGGATGCCGACAGGGCAATACAGGCAATCCATGACCAGTTTTTTGATTAGAAGACCCCATACTTACCCTATAATGCAGAAAAGAGATGCAGTGGCCAAAACCGGCTCACAGTCATCTCTTTTCTGTTTATTCTATCGTCCTTATGCTCCTGAACACATAAAGCACTATGTCCGGCCTGTATTCGAGCGCGTACTCCTCCGCGGTGCCGTCCTTGTAGTATCTCATGTCCAGCATCCTGGTCTCCGATGCCATCAGGGACATGAATGCAGAAAACGGAATCCCGAAGGAATCTTTTACGATAAGCAGCTTCAGGTCATTTTCCGCCGCTTTGTTGTTTATTATGACCTCTGGATAGTCAGCCCCGAAATACGAAACATATCTGTTGGTGAATATGTCCTTGTCCTCAAGTATGTCTCTTCTTATCACAGCCTGAGAAAAATCCCCTTCAAAAGTGTCGACAGAGTCCTTCTTCTTTACAGTGACCTCATAATCCGTATCAAAGTCAGGAGTTACGAGAGTAAAGTCATCGGTTCCCGCAAAATATCTGCCTACTCGCCTTCCCTGAGATCCCAGAAAGCTGTCCTCATAAGTTTCGGATCTGTAATTGCCAAAATCCGTATAAAATCCTTCAGGGTCCATATCCCTGCCAAACAGAGTCTTGATCTTTTCAGCCGTTCTTCCCGCTCCCCAGAAGGCTGTCTCTATCCTCCAGTGATGGTCAGTGTCATAGAACAGGGTCCCTTTGTCAATACGATCATCATCCAGCAGGTTTCGAAGGTCAAACACGTTTACTCCCGATTCCCTGAGCCTCGCTACAATCTTGTCCGAATTCTCATTGGAATAGTCCGTAAGAGATGGATCTATCTTTGTGAATCCCTTTATATATTTTATCGGCGTCTGGACATACAGAAAATCGATTCCGTTTTTTTTGAGGGTCTCGTTCATGGCTGCTATCTCATCCACAGCAGCGGAGTTGTCCTCCCTGAAGGACAGAAAGTGAAGCTTTCCCGAATCATCCTTTATTATGTTGTAGGAGCTGTCCGCATCAAGTATATACCTTCTGCCTGCAGCCTTTTCCACAAGTCCGTATATATCTATGAAGCTGTTCTGGCCAAACAAGTTTGAGGAGAATCCATTTTCCGCCCCTCTCACCACGCCTTTCATGATATCATTCATCCCCGATCCGGCAGATACAGTGTCTCTGACAGCTATATAGGTGTCCTTCGCGACACTTACGCTGTTAACCGTCAGAGTAAGCAGGCCCGTAATTCCAATAAATGCAAAGAACGCTGTCACAGCTGCTTTTTTGAGTGAAAGTTTCATAAGTGCTCCTCGCTAAAAATTAAAGTAAATGAACGGATTGTAGGTTCCCTTTATGAGATATGAAGCTGAAATCAGAAACAGAACAGCCAGTGCCGATATGAATGACAGCTCAATTGCGGCGCAGCATATCCTGTCTGATTTCCTGCGGTCATAAAAAGCCTTTGCCCTGGATATAACAGGAAAGCACGCGATGATGCCCGCTATATATGCAAACCTGTAGTCATGAAGATAAAGAACTGCAATAGGCTCTGTCGCAGCTCCTGAACCCATTCCCAGCATCGACCTTATATAGTCGATCGCCTCCGTTATGCCTGCCGATCTGAACAGCACCCAGCCGAATATCACTATGGTCATAGTATATATATGTCCCATGAGCCTGCTTTTCTCAAGCATCCTGTCCAGCCCTGTGAATTTTTCAAGGATTATAAGGACTCCAAAATATATACCCCAGACTATGAAGGTCCAGTTTGCTCCATGCCATATTCCGGTGCACAGCCACACAACGGCTATATTTCTCAGCTGCATCAGCTTTCCTGCGCGGCTTCCTCCAAGCGGGATGTAAACATAGTCCCTGAACCAGCTCCCAAGCGAGATATGCCACCTCCTCCAGAAGTCGGATACAGATTTTGCCATGTATGGATGCCTGAAATTCTCAGGAAAATGGAATCCAAAAAGCTTGCCAAGCCCTATGGCCATGTCTGAATACCCCGAGAAATCAAAGTATATCTGAAGCGTATATGCAATCGCTCCCATCCACGCGAGCGTTACAGAAACAGAATCAGCCGGAAAGCTGTAGGCCTTGTCAGCTATAAGCGCGAACTGATTTGCGAGTATCACCTTTTTCGCGATACCCAGTATGAACCTTGACGTCCCCTGTACAAAATCATCCTCAGTGGCGTTTCTTTCTCTGAGCTCCTTTGCTATGGTCTCATATCTCACTATCGGCCCTGCTATAAGCTGAGGGAAGAAGGATATGTAAAGCCCGACGTCAAGAGGGTTTTTAAAGGC
>SAAM01000502.1 GCA_009929415.1 Clostridia bacterium
ATGGAGATCCTTCTTGAAAAAGGAGCGCTGGATGTATACCATACTCCGATACTGATGAAAAAGAACCGCCCTGCGTACATGCTCAGCGTGATTTGTGAAAAAAAGCATGAATCTGAGATCATAAAGACTGTATTTGAACATACCACAGCAATTGGAATAAGAAGGCAGGATATAGACAGGATAAAGATGCAGAGAAGCTTTGAGACAGTTGCAACCGATCTTGGGGATATAGTGCTCAAGCACTGCAGCTATGAAGGAATAACAAAGACATATCTGGAATATGAAAGCGTCAGAAAATGCGCGCATGAGAACAATATAGGACTTGATGAAGTAGAAAGAAGAGTAAGCCTCAACTTAATATAAGGCTTTGACTGGAGGCGCATCATTGGAGAACATGAAAAAACTAATAATAGCAGAAAAACCGAGCCTTGCGATGGAAATCGTAAAGGCTCTGGGAAAGATGGAAAAGCGGGGCGGATATTATGAAAACGAAGGATACATAGTCAGCTTTGCATTCGGTCATCTTCTTGTGCTTCAGGATGTGGATGATTATTTTGAGCGTGAAAAAACAAGATGGACAATTGAAGAGCTGCCGTTCATACCGGAAAAATTCAAGTTCAGGATACGGGATGACGACGGCGTAAGAAAGCAGTACGAGCTTCTGGAACATCTGATAATGAGGTCGGATGTGGACATGGTAATAAACTGCGGTGACGCTGACAGAGAAGGCGAAGTCATTATAAACAACATAATCTACAGAGTATTCAGCATAAATGGTGCGAGAAAGCAGGTAGGAAGGCTATGGCTCAAATCCATAAACCTCGAGGAGATAAAGGCTTCACTGGCAAGGATAAAGGATATCAGCGAGACGGACAGCCTGTACAAGGAAGGTCTTGCAAGGACTTATCTTGACTGGCTTTATGGAATAAACCTGACCAGATATATAACCCTCAAGGCGGGGGATTTCCTTCCTGTAGGGAGGGTGCTGACTCCGATCGTCAAGAAAGTCTATGACAGAAGAATCGAAATCGAGAACTTCGTGCCTGAAAAATATGCAGAAATAGACTGTATAATCCAAAAAGACTCACAGGAGTTCAAGGCAGCTGTAAAAAGCAGCAGATTTCCGGACATGAACGATGCAGAGCTCATCAGAAAGACTATTGAAGCGCTTAACCTTGCAGAATCCGTAGTAAGCGACAAGCAGGTAAAGGAAGTGGAGAAAAAGCCTAAAAAGCTGTTTTCGCTGACCACTCTTCAGAACCATATGGTTAAAAACTTCAAGCTCACTCTGGAGGATACACTGAAGGCGGCTCAGGCGCTTTATGAAAAGGGACTCATAACCTATCCGAGGACCAATACCGAGTATCTTCACTCAAGCGAGGCTCAGGATGTAAAGAACCTGGTTGAAAAATATGCGGCTATGGGCTATGGCATAAAATTCAAGAATACAAAAGCCCTGTTTGATGACAGCAAGGTAGAGAGTCACAGCGCGCTGCTTCCGACAGTGAAGAGCGTGAATGCTGACAATCTCAAGGCTCACGAGAGAGATGTGTACAAGGCCGTATTAAGCCGCTTTCTGGCAAACTTCGCATCAGAAAAAACCATTGT
>SAAM01000503.1 GCA_009929415.1 Clostridia bacterium
CAGTCGGGGAGGGTACCGCCCTTAGAGCCTGGAGAATCTTGCTTCATCAGAAGCATTGACCAGGAAGCCCCCACTTCTTAAGTGGTGGGTAGTTCACTACAGAGAAAGAGGTAATTATGTATACAGTAAAGCAGGGAAATACTCTCGAAGATGCAAAATGGAAATTCAAGTCAGACCTTCATACTCACAGCATAGTGAGCGGGCACGCATATACTACGCTTATGGAAAACATTGACTTCTGCAGCAGTGAAGGAATAAAGATACTGGGCAGCTCGGAGCATGGACCCCATTTTCCGGGAGGCCCGCACGAAGCGTATTTTCACAATATGAGGATAATCCCGAGAAAAATTAAGGGCGTGACGGTGCTGAGAGGCTGTGAGCTCAATATAATGAATGTGCAGGGAGATGTGGATCCGGGATTTGAGCGTTTCAGAAAGGTGATGGATTACTGCATAGCGAGCCTTCATGAGCTTGTAGTAGCGCCAATGAGCCTTGAGGAAAACACACAGGCGATAATCAATGCCGTAAACAGGTATCCAGAGATAATAATCCTGGGACACACAGGAAATCCCAACTATCCGATAGATCAGGAGAAAATCGTAAAGCTGGCAAAGGAAAAGGATATAATCATCGAGATAAACAACTCCTCTCTTGGAAACGGATCCAGAAAAGGAAGCAGGAGCAACTGCCAGAGGATAGCGGAGCTTTGCATGGAGCATGGAGTAAAGGTCATACTGTCTACTGATGCCCATATAAATTCAGAAATAGGAAGATTTGACAGGTCCATAATGCTGCTGGATGAAATAGAATTTCCGGAAGCGCTCGTGATGAATGAGCCTGAGAAGCTAATGCGATACCTCCATGAAAGAGGCATAGCCACTGACGTAGACTAATTCAGAGATATGGTTTGATTCTACAGATATTTGTATCATTTTATGTTGACAAATCCTTTTTACAGGTGTATTGTTAACATATGCATATGTGTTAATATGAAAAATGATAACAGATCACAGGAGGAAAATATCATGGTAATAAAGGTACTTGGAACGGGATGCGCAAGCTGCAAGAAACTTGAAGAAAATGCTAAAGAAGCTGTGAAGGAACTTGGACTGGACGCGACTGTAGAAAAAGTAGAGGGACTTCAGGAAATAATGGCATATGGAGTGATGAAGACTCCGGCGCTGGTTGTGGATGAGACTGTAAAATCCATGGGCAAGGTGCTTTCAGCAGAAGATATCAAGAAATATCTTAAATAATATCAGGAAAAAACAAGTAAAGGGAATGGCATGCCGACTTTGGCGGATATGTCATTCCCTTTTTAAAATTCAGACTTAGTATTTTCGCTTAAGATAGAAATAACCTGCCCAGTACACAGACAGCTGAGCGCACATCAAAAGGCCAGTGATTGTGCTGGCTTCATTTCTTCCCATAATCCTGAGAATTATCACGGCAACAGCCTCGAGCAGGATGGAGTAGGAAAATGTCATGCTCCTGGCTTTTTCTGCAAGGAATCTGTTTCTTTCGTCACTGTTTTCTATGTCTGTTTTTTTCGCATAGCCTTCATCTGTCCTGTACCTGTGTATCTGAACCAGTCGGAGAGCGGATAT
>SAAM01000504.1 GCA_009929415.1 Clostridia bacterium
GCTCTGCATGGACAAGATCTACACCAAGCAGCTGCTGAATGCTGCAGGCGTAAAGCAGAGCAGGTACAGCGTAGTAAGAAAGAACCATGACATGAAGAGCGTGAAGGACGATCTTGAAGGCTTCAGCTATCCGCTGTTCGTAAAACCCGCAAACATGGGCTCCAGCGTGGGGATAACCAAGGTTAAGAATGAAAGCGAGCTCGAATCTGCAATCGAAGTGGCGCTCAGGTATGATTCCAAGGTCCTGGTAGAAGAAGGGGTCGACGCCAGAGAAATCGAAGTCTCCGTACTCGGGAATGACGATGAGATATCGGTGTCCACGCCGGGAGAGATCATAGTAAACGATGATTTTTATGACTATGAAACAAAATATATAAAGAGCACCTCGACTCTTCAGATACCTGCTGAGATAACTGAGGCTCAGGCAAAGGAAATAAGAAGCACTGCAGAGGCAGCGTACAGGGCACTGGGATGCAGAGGTCTTTCCAGAGTGGACTTCTTCATAGACCGAAAGGATGGAAGCATCATACTCAACGAGATAAACACTATGCCAGGATTTACAAAGATCAGCATGTACCCAAAACTCATGGCTTATGACGGCATTCCATACAAAGAGCTGATAACAAGGCTGATAGAGCTCTCATTCAGGGACAGACAGTAAGGGAGAAAATGAATGCAGGACATGAGAAATAAAGCGATAGGAGTATTTGATTCCGGGCTTGGGGGCCTTACGGTGCTCAAAGAGATATCCAAGGTTCTCCCTAATGAGAACATAGTATACTTCGGAGACACTGCAAGGGTTCCATATGGAACAAGGTCTTCTGAGACAGTCACAAAATATACTTTTCAGTCAATAAATTTCCTTCTGGAAAATGACATAAAGGCAATAGTAATAGCATGCAACACAGCAAGTGCAAGAAGCCTCGAAAAAGCGCAGGAAAGATACAACATCCCTATAATAGGGGTGATAAAGCCTGGTGCAAAAAGAGCCGTAATAAGCACGAGAAACAACAAGATAGGCGTCATAGGGACTGAAGGCACAGTGTTTTCAAAGGCCTATGAGATGGAAATACACAGAATTGTAAGCAGCATAGAGGTATACGCAAAGCCATGCTCGCTTTTTGTACCGATAGTAGAAGAGGGATGGGCGGATACTGAGGTTGCTCTTCTTACTGCGAAAGAGTATCTCAGCGCATTCAACGGGACCGACATAGATACCCTGGTACTTGGATGCACCCACTATCCAATACTTGCAGGCACTATAAAGAAGATCACTGGAAACCGTATAAAGCTTGTAAATCCCGCAGAAGAGACTGCGCTTGATCTCAAGAAGCTGCTTGAAGAAAAGGATCTGATAAACCATCAGACAGACAGGCCTGAGTACAGATATTTTGTATCCGACATGCCAGAGAGATTCATGAACATAGGTCAGAATTTCATACAGAAACCATTCGACAACATTTCCGTGGTCGAGATACAAAAATATTGATTATTGTTGATAAAAAGGTATTTTTTTGATATGATATATTTGAATAATTGAAAACAGGTGAAAAATTTGAAAGAAATTGTAATTAAGATAAAAACAGTTCAATATGATAATGCGACAA
>SAAM01000505.1 GCA_009929415.1 Clostridia bacterium
GCTCTGCATGGACAAGATCTACACCAAGCAGCTGCTGAATGCTGCAGGCGTAAAGCAGAGCAGGTACAGCGTAGTAAGAAAGAACCATGACATGAAGAGTGTTAAGGATGATCTTGAAGGCTTCAGCTATCCGCTGTTCGTAAAACCTGCAAATATGGGCTCCAGCGTGGGGATAACCAAGGTTAAGAATGAAAGCGAGCTTGAATCTGCAATCGAAGTGGCGCTCAGGTATGATTCCAAGGTCCTGGTAGAAGAAGGGGTCGACGCCAGAGAAATCGAAGTTTCTGTACTCGGGAATGACGATGAGATATCGGTGTCCACGCCGGGTGAGATCATAGTAAACGATGATTTTTATGACTATGAAACCAAATATATAAAGAGCACCTCGACTCTTCAGATACCTGCAGAGATAACAGAGGCTCAGTCAAAGGAAATAAGAAGCACCGCAGAGGCAGCGTACAGGGCTCTGGGATGCAGAGGTCTTTCCAGGGTGGACTTCTTTATAGACCGAAAGGATGGAAGCATAATACTCAACGAGATAAACACTATGCCAGGATTCACTAAGATCAGCATGTACCCGAAACTCATGGCTTATGACGGCATTCCATACAAAGAACTGATAACAAGGCTGATAGAGCTTTCCTTCAGGGACAGGCAGTAAGGGAGAGAATGAATGCAGGACATGAGAAATAAAGCGATAGGAGTCTTTGATTCCGGACTTGGGGGCCTTACGGTGCTCAAAGAGATATCCAAGGTGCTCCCGAATGAGAACATAGTATACTTCGGAGACACTGCAAGGGTTCCATATGGGACAAGGTCTTCGGAGACGGTCACAAAATATACTTTTCAGTCAATAAACTTCCTTCTGGAAAATGACATAAAGGCAATAGTCATAGCATGCAACACAGCAAGCGCAAGGAGCCTGGAAAAGGCTCAGGAAAGATACAATATCCCTATAATAGGGGTGATAAAGCCTGGTGCAAAAAGAGCCGTAATAAGCACGAGAAACAACAAGATAGGCGTCATAGGGACTGAAGGTACAGTGTTTTCAAAGGCCTATGAGATGGAAATACACAGAATCGTCAGCAGTATAGAGGTATACGCAAAGCCATGCTCGCTTTTTGTACCGATAGTAGAAGAGGGCTGGGCAGATACTGAGGTTGCGCTTCTTACTGCAAAGGAATATCTCAGCGCATTCAACGGGACCGACATAGATACCCTGGTGCTTGGATGCACGCACTATCCAATACTTGCAGGCACTATAAAGAAAATCACGGGAAACCGCATAAAGCTTGTAAATCCCGCAGAAGAGACTGCGCTTGACCTCAAGAAGCTGCTTGAAGAAAAGGATCTGATAAACCATCAGACAGACAGGCCTGAGTACAGATATTTTGTATCCGATATGCCAGAGAGATTTATGAATATAGGTCAGAATTTCATACAGAAACCGTTCGACAACATTTCCGTAGTCGAGATACAAAAATATTGATTATTGTTGATAAAAAGGCATTTTTTTGATATGATATATTTGAATAATTGAAAACAGGTGAAAAATTTGAAAGAAATTGTAATTAAGATAAAAACAGTTCAATATGATAATGCGACAA
>SAAM01000506.1 GCA_009929415.1 Clostridia bacterium
TCCTCAGGACAGAGAAAAACTTATTTCAGAAATCGCCGCTCACATTCAGTGACTGGCGATATTTTTTTACATAAATATCCACAAATAAGTCCCTTAATCTGATATACTTAATATGTGATTTCAACAAGACAGACTGGAGATAGATTATGAAAAATAGATTGATATTACTTGATGGGAATTCACTTTTCAACAGAGCCTACTTTGCGCTTCCGCCTCTTATGAACAAGGATGGATTTTACACAAATGCGATTTACGGATTTGCAATGATGCTCAACAACATACTCGAAAACTATGAGCCTACCCATATGGCGATAGCATTCGATCTCAAGGCGCCTACTTTCAGGCACAAGTCCTACGAAGACTACAAGGCAACCAGAAAGGGCATGTCAGATGAGCTTAGGATGCAGGTCGAGCCGCTCAAGAAGATGGTGGATGCATATGGCATAACGAGAGTCGAGTTCGAAGGCTATGAGGCCGACGACATAATAGGGACTCTTTCAAAGCTCGCTGAAAATGACGGATTCGAAGTCATGATAGTAACTGGAGACAAGGATGCTCTTCAGCTGGCATCGCAGTCCACGGCGGTATATATAACCAAAAAAGGGATAACTGAGCTTGAGAGATATACAGACGCTGAAGTAATCGAAAAATACGAGCTCACTCCACTGGAGTTCATAGACCTCAAAGCTCTCATGGGAGACAAGTCTGACAATATCAAGGGAGTTGCAGGCATCGGTGAGAAGACAGGAATAAAGCTCATAAAGGAGTTCAAGTCTGTAGAAGGAATATACGAACACATAGATGAAATCAAGGGAAGTCTTAGGACCAAGCTTGAAAACGACAGAGAATCAGCATTCCTAAGCAAAAAACTCGCAACTATAGTAAGGGACATGCCGCTGGAAGCTGACATGGACGAGCTCCTCGTAAAATCCACAGACTATGAAAGACTTTCAGAAATGTTCAGGGAATTTGAGTTCACAACGCTTCTCAACAAGCTTAAAAAAGAGCAGCTTGGCAAAGAACAGCCTGGCAAGGATCAGCAGGAACCTGGAAGAGAGAAGCAGTCAGCAGACATTGAAAGAGCCGATATAATTTACGAATACGACAGACAGTGGCTTGACTCAGTAGAAAGTGCAGACATAATAATAAACATGCAGGCAGAAAAAGGCGAGGAGAGCAATTGCCCTGACATCGAAAAGCTGTATATAAAGAATGCAAACAATATATATGTAGTAGATGCCGAGAACATAGAGGATGCAAAAGCCATTCTTGAAAATCCCTCAAACAGGATAATCGGACATGGCCTGAAAAATATATACAAGGCTCTCAAAAAATGCGGGATCAGAATAGCGAACATTTTTTTCGATATAGAGATCGCAGAATACCTCATAGATTCAAATAATACCAATTTCACCCTCGAGTATCTCAATAACAAATACGGACTCGAGAATTTCGAGAGCCTTGAGGAGATAATCGGAAAAGGCAAGAAGGAGCTCAAGCTCATATTTGCAGATAAGGAGAGGCTGAGCGCATATTTCATAAATTCGCTGTATTCTATCGAAGGCTGCTATCAGATGATGGGTCCGGAGATAGAAAAACAGGAGCT
>SAAM01000507.1 GCA_009929415.1 Clostridia bacterium
GCTACCTGAATGAGCCTTCTCAACGAGATGTTGGGTTCATCATGGATGATCACGTAATCTCGCTGATACAATTCGTTGCTGGCTTGGACTACTTTCGCAGTATCGTTCTCCGTCAGGGTGCCATTGTAAAAATTCATGCTGTTGATTTTTTCTTGCTTGATGATCATCCGGTCTGCATATTCCCTCCTGCTGGACTCAGCAGAGAAAATGAGGCAGGGGACCTTAGAGTTTATTGCAATGTTCATCAGCAAGGTACTTTTACCCTGTGATGGTCTTGCCCCGATGTAATACAATCGCCCCTTCTGCAATCCACCAAAAGCGGCATCAAGCCGTTTGAATCCTGTCGTCAAGCCGGGAAGAGACTTGCTTGATACCCGCTCCTCAAGTGCCCTAATGCTTTCATCGATGCATTGGGAAAGCGGATATGGCTTGAAGATTTGTAAGCTTCTAGCCTGCTCGTTTCCTGTGATGAACATATCCATCAACCTATCAGCAGGAAGCTCACTTGCGAGTATCTGCTCGCAAGTTTTCTTGATGGTCCTGATTCTGGATGCATCGATTATCTGCCTCTGATAATATTCCCAGGTTGACGGGATTACCTTGATGTCCTTGAAGGGAAGGATGGTCCCAAGTGGCAAGCCGGATTTCTTCGACACCGTCTGCTCATCGATTATGCTTCCCTCATCCACCAACGATTGCATTGATGAAAAAATCTGTTGCTCCTGCGTTGAGAGAAAATCGGATGGAGTCAGCACTGTCCTGCCTGCAATGGAAGGGTCCCAGAAAATCTGGCCGATGAAGTATTTCTCGATGCTCATCCAAGCCTCCTCAGATTCTCATACGGGTCATATGACTGTGATGGTAATTGTTTTTCTGCTTTGCCGGATGAGTTTTTCTCCCAAGTTCGAATTGCAGCTTTCCAACTCTTCATCGGGTTCTTTCCTATTTTCCAGCCGTTGGCTTCGTAGTAGTCATGAAAATGGATTGGATCAATGTCATTCTCCCGTTCAATGCAATATGCTTCAACTTCTTCGAGTGATGGTCTTAAAAACCGATGTGGTTTTTGATTCCCATAACTACAATTTATTTCATTTATTTCTTTTGTTTTATTTATAGTAGCAGTTCTGTTGTTCATGTGTGGTACACCTGTAGTACATGTGTAAGAGTTATCTGCTACATCCTGTATATGCTTATTGTTATCACCTATGATTTTATCATGATTCTTCTCATACCGACTCTTTACAGCCTTGCTTTTCATCTCAGAGATATTAATGATCTGATCTATTTGCGTTAGGAGCCTATTCGACCAGAAGTAGACTCCATCCGTCTCGAATAGTTTGAAACCTTCGATGCAGTCGGATAGGAAGTTCCCCACGGATTTTGCATCTTCTCCAATTGCAATGGACACTATCTTTGGATTGAGCTCGGCTCTACCATTGCATGTGAAAAGATATTCCACTATTTCCCAAAAGAGTCCATATCCTCGGGCACCGTATTTCTCTCTCATCCTCAGGATTTTATCATCCCTTGATGCACTTTCATCGTGACTGATATATCGTTTTGATAATTTGGCCATTTAATCTTCTCCTTTTAAGCGTTCTGTA
>SAAM01000508.1 GCA_009929415.1 Clostridia bacterium
ATTATAATCAACCTTCTCCTGCTGGCAGTAGGAATGCTCATGGACACTACCCCTGCAATACTTATACTTGCACCCGTGCTTCTGCCGATAATAAGCGAGATTGGAATAGATCCCGTGCATTTTGGAGTAATAATGGTCGTAAACCTTGCCATAGGATTTGTCACTCCTCCGATTGGAGTCAACCTTTTTGTTGCAAGCACCATATCAGGCATCCCGGTAGCCCAGATCGCCTCAAGAGTCATCCCGCTGATTGGATTTTTCCTGGCTGCGCTCGTGCTCATATCAATATTCCCTCAGATAAGCCTCATGCTGCTTTGATACTGGGGCTCAAACATAAGGAGATATTTTTAATGAAATCAAACAGAATCAAATATAAAAAGCTGTCTCTGATTCTACTGTCATCGGCAGTTCTCCTGATGTCAGGCTGCAGCTCACAGCAGGATGAAGTTCAGAGATATGCATGGCCAGTAGCAACCGCAAGCCCCGAGGACACGGTGACCCATATATTCGCACAGAGATTTGCCGACGAAGTATCCAGGCTCAGTAATGGCAGCATGAAGATCGAGGTTTATCCAAACAGCACCCTTGGCGGAGACAGAGAGCTCCTTGAGAGCTGCGCGAGCGGCGACATACCCTTCGTAGTCCAGAATACCGCACCTCAGGTCGCTTTCATGCCAGAGATATCGATATTCGACCTGCCCTGCGCTTTTGATGACATACAGAGCGCAAGAGCTGCAGTTGACGATCCTTATTTCTATTCCATGATAGAAGAGGTCTACATAAAGTCTGGCTACAGAGTGCTCGGATTTGCAGACCAGGGCTTCAGAGTTATGTCCACCAACAGAGAAATTGATAATATGATTGATTTAAAGGGCCTGAAGATAAGGACTATGGAAAATCCAAATCACATAAGATTCTGGAAGACCATTGGCACAAATCCTACCCCAATGTCCTTCAACGAGGTATATGTAGGGCTTCAGCAGGGAACGATAGATGCACAGGAAAATCCGTATGAGGTAATTGCTTCAGGGAGGCTTCATGAGCAGCAGAAATATATTATAGAGACAAACCATGTACCTCACTATATCTCCCTCATCGTCAGCGACGAATTTTACCAGGAACTTGACCCTGATCAGCAGAAGATCATAGAAGAGGCTTCAGCATCTGCCCGGGATTTCGCAAGAAATGCTTCAGATGAAAGGGTAAAGCAGAAGATAAGCGACATAAGCTCTGACGGTACAATGATAGTAAGCCTTCCTGAAAATATTAAAGAAGAATTCAAAAAATCTGCAGAATCCGTATATCCTGAGATAGAAAGACAAAGCGGATCAGAAATATACAGAGCATACCTTAACACACACAAATATACCCGAGGATAAACTCCCCGGGTATATTTATACTCATTTTCAGTTATTATAGCTTGTCTTTGAGCTCGTCAGCCTTTTCATCAAGTTTCTTCTTGAGTTCATCAGCCTTATCCTTGAGCTCTTCAGATTTATCCTCTGCCTTGTCCTTAAGTTCATCTGCCTTATCCTTGAGTTCGTCGGCCTTGTCCTCAGCTTTTTTCTTAAGCTCTCCTGCCTTGTCCTTTACATCCTC
>SAAM01000509.1 GCA_009929415.1 Clostridia bacterium
GAGAATGATGTCGTGTCAATAAATACAAAGTCGTTTCAATAAATATAATCCATCAGAAAGGGTCAGCAACTTGGCTGGACTCCTTTATTGATGAAGTTGATAGCATCCAGGTTTCTCTGCTTTACCCGCCTCTGGATCGGAGGCTTAAAAGCACTGAATAGACTTACAGAAGGTGGCTGAACTTCTTAAACCATGTGTTGGATTTCAAAACGGAGGAACGGTTGACCTTTTTAACTCCGTGTCTCAACAAGTCCGCTTTGATTTCTTTGTAGGACTCATCATCGATGTTTGGCCCAAGGGTTACCTTCTCGATGTCAGTCCTAACACTTATATCCATAAATGCAGAGATATCTGTTCTTCCATACCCTGTAAACTCCTTAATGACTCTATATTCTGATTCATATCGATACGGCCAGCGTTTACAGAACGGTATGTCATCAAGCTGCAGCTCTTTGAACCGTTTCGTTTCCATGAATTTTAGATATGTAGTTTTTCGATGCCGTACGGCAGAGTCGGCTTGTACAAGTGTATCCAGCTTTTCAAGTAAATTTTTCCTATCAAACTGAATGCAACAGCCATTCCCATTATCGGCATAGTCAGTCCAGAATGAGATTGTTTCATAATCACCGGTAAGACAGAGAACACGAATGGATATGTTTTTCTTTTTGCAGTACAAATCAAGAAGCTTTGAATCATTTCTATCAGGCCACCATCTTGGGTCGGAGAAATTCATTTTTCCACCCTCTACAATTGAGTACAATGCTTGTAAGGAAGTAAATCGATTGAATACTTTGGTCTGGTGCTCTGCATTATACAGAGAATCCATGGATTCCTCCCAATGATCATTATTGGTCTTTCCCATTTGGGAAGTTTCTCTAGAATTCATCAGTATCCGTCACTATTTCTTTTGGAAGGTGCTCTGCCAAGGTGAACCATTCACTATCAGGTCTAGGAACACGGGGTTCGATTAAATAAACGAGGTTCGAACCAGCATGAAATCGCAAAAGGTTCAGGTATTGTTCGTCATTGTATCGCTTTCCATCGATGAGGAATTCCACTTCATTAGGATCCCGTTCATTGTGAACAATACCGATAGTACCCATATCGTTGAGGATTCCATATTCCAGGGTTGGTGCATAGGTCCGAAAGGCGACTTTGTCTTTCAATTCCAGTATCGCTTCTGTTCCACTCATTGTGAAAGGACCGATGAAACAAAAGGACTCCAGTTCTTTGCCCTTGTTTCGATACGCAAAATAGGCAATACCGGAACTATAGATTTCCACCCTCACGTTGAAGCGGTTTTTTTGCACGGTGATGGTCTTTGGATGTTTGTACAGTTCATAATCAAGGCCAAGGCGTTTGCAAAACCAAGCATTGTAACATTCATCACAGAGATGAACCTGTTGTCCACTTTCTAAAGTCAGGTGATGACAGCCTTTCTTATTGCATGATTGACAGGTGTTCATAGTCGCTCCTTCAACAACTTCAGCAACTTCAGCAACTTCAGCATAGAGGAGGGGAGTCTTGCAAGCAAGAACATTATGTTGGTTCTGCAGAAAGTGGGTTTCTGACAAGGGGATTTGCTGATTGAGCTTCC
>SAAM01000072.1 GCA_009929415.1 Clostridia bacterium
CTATCCTTTCTTTCTACGGATGCGGCGCAAACGTGCTTAACAACCACTTTGGAAAAACTTTCCTTCCAGTTGGAAAGCCGTTCGGAATATTTAAATAAATAACAAGTCCGGGGAGATCATTATTGCAAATAATGACCTCCCCGGATGCCGTTCTAACCATTCGTTACACGGCAATTCTTCATTTTTATATATTTTCAGATAGCAGTCAGTCCTGGCCTTGCAGCCAAGACTGGCTGTTTCTTTGAAATCTTCTCCTCAGTCTCCTAAAACCTGAGACAGCTCGTAAAGAGTTTTTCATATCCCTCTGAAGCTCCCAGCTCCATGTAATCTATTCTCTGCGCGAGCTCTTCCAGTTCATCTTTTACGAATCTTGACATAAGCGCCATATACGCTCCCGTCTTTGAAGAATTTCCGACATAAGTCAGCTTGCTGCTGACCCCTTCAGGAAGAATTCCCGTTCCCGTAAGGCTCTCAGCCGGAAGATGTGATCCAAACTGCCCTGCTATGACTACTTTGTCCAGTATCTCCATCTCAATGCCCCCTTTTTTCAAAAGAGCATAAAACCCTGAAAGCAGCGCCCCTTTTGCCAGCTGAACCTGACGAACGTCAGACTGGGTAATATAAAGAGGTTCGGGGGCTTTTTTGAGTATCAGTTCTCTCTTTTTGCCGTCTGTTTTTATAAGACTGCCCCGATAATCATATTCCTCAAGTTTTTCCTTTTTAATGAATCCGCCATCTCTTTTTACTATGCCTGTCCTTACTAGTTCTCTTATGACCGCCAGGATTCCACTTCCACATATTCCTGCCGCTTCGTGATTTCCTATTGTTTTGAGATCTATTCCGTTTTCCGTTATCGTCACATCCTCTATGGCCCCTTCAGCCGCTCTCATGCCACAGCTTATGTTCATTCCTTCAAGAGCGGGACCGGCTGCACATGAGCACGAGATCAGGCTCCCCTGTTTTGAGAGTACCATTTCTCCATTTGTTCCTATGTCAACGAAGAGTACATTCTGTTTTGACGTGTGAAGCTCGCATACATATGCCCCGGCTACTATATCCGCTCCAATATAGGCTGAAACTGCCGGCAGGCAGTACAGTCTTGTTCCCCTGCCGAAATCCAGCCCTATATCTGCCGCTCTGATATGCTTTGATTTCACAAATACCGGTGCATAAGGCGACTTGCCTATCGGAGTGGCGTCTATTCCCAGCAAAAAGTGCATCATTGTCGAATTGGCAGCTACAGACACTTCATAAATACTGTTTCTTTCGATATTCTTTTCTCTGCATATTCCAGTAATCATATCATTTATTGAACTTACTATTTCATCCTGAAGATTTTTTGCTGCACATTCAGGATTCTCGATCTGATATGTTATTCTTGTGAGCACGTCAAGTCCAAACTTTTTCTGAGGATTTATAACAGATGCGGATGCAAGCTCTTTTCCACTTATCATGTCCACCAGAGAAGTCACTACAGTTGTTGTCCCAATATCCACCGCCACTCCATGAATTTTATCAGAAGTGTCCCCTTTTTCTATCGCAATCAGATTCTCACCAGAGAATACTCCCGTTGCAACGCCTTCAAAAATCTCTGCGGACTGAAGTATCTCCAGATCCATATGTTTAATATCCAGCGCTTTGCATATCGAGTCTTCAAAAGATATCTGATTTTGCAGATCCGGTTTTTCTATATAAAAAATTTTTTTCGTTATTGAGGGTCTGAACTCGAATTCCGGGATGTGTCCGGTAGTCAGGATATCATGGTTTCCTTCTTCTTGAAAGAGCTCCAGAGTCAGGTCTTCCTGTGGATTTACCAGGCAGGACAACCTTATACCTTTCTCGATTTCTTCTGTTTTCAGCGACTTATGTTCGCTTTCTGTGATTTCATCAAGATTTCCTTTTAATACCCTGACCTTGCATTTTCCGCAAGAACCTTTTCCATTACATGGATTGTTAACGAAGACTTGATTTTCAAGCAGAACCTGTAATAAACTATCTCCAGAATTATATTTTAACGTCTTCCCTGTATTCATTATGTGAATTTCCGGCATTTCAATTACATCTCCTTCTTCAGCTGCTCAAGCATAGACTGCACATTTTTCAGCGGCGATTTCATTCCCAGTCCACAGGCCGGAGATATGATATTCGAACCATTCCGAACACATATCTTTGTGAGCTCTGCTATTTTTTCGGGTTCACCAAATTCTATTGTATAGGTACTTACATTTCCCATCAAAACCCTGTTCCCAAGATTTTCTCTCGCTTCTTTCATGCTCACTAAGGAATCGAAACTCAATGCGTCACTGTTTATTTTGTCAACCTGTGAATACACGCTTTTCATTTGACCGCATATATGCACTATCGTTCCTGCATTTTCAGATTTGACAGCTTCGACAATCCGGTTTATATAAGTTACTGCAAATTCTTCAAACAATTTTGGACCCAGTATTTCTCCAGTCCCCCCTGGGTCAGATATGGCTATCACATCTGCCCCTGCAGCAATTTGCGCCCTTGCAAAGGCAATAAGATGCTCCGTTACAAAATTCATAAGTTTGTGTGCATCTTCATTTTCTTTCCTGAGCTCCTTGTAAAACACTGAAGGTTCCAATATGGAACTGGCTGTACTTACAGGTCCAGTGATATTACCTATCAAAGGGACGCTCTGATCTTTGGATTTAATTATTTTTATTGCATCCAGCACTACCTTAGCCCGGCCTTGATCAATCCTCATTTCAGGTATGCTGCTCCACTGCTTTACAGATTCAATTGGATATCTGGTGACATGAGGTTCGTATATATCTGTGCCCAGGTTTACTTCTGCTCCCAAACCTTCAGCCTCAATGGTCATGCAAAATGGAACTCCATAGTTCTCAAAGCATCCATTTTCATAGACTGCCAATGCAATATCTGCCATCATATCAGCATCCATATGAGCATCCGGAAATACTGTTCCAGTTTTCTCAATAAGTTCTTTAGTCACCATATTCATCATGCCTCCCGGGCATATGCATGGCGGTCTGTCTGTGTGTTTATTGTTTAACGCTTTTAAAAGTCTGCCTTTTGGATTTAACATTGTATCTCCCTTCTAAGCTGTGAATTATGTTATTTATAGCAATCCTTCCATTTTTCTTAAACTGAAATAATTTGCTATGTTTGTTATATTCAGGTTTTTTCCAATTATTACTATTCTTGGTTCAGACTCCTCTTCCAGATATTCCCAGCTGAAATCATAAGGAGTGAAATTAAAATGAATTAATCTGCAATCATTGAGTGTAACGATTCCTTTGACTCTGTATATTTCTCCATTGGATTTGTCTTTAAGAAATCCAGGAATATTGCCGAGTTCACATTCAGAATGCACTTTGGGATTTTGCACGCAAAACGTGCTGAGCATCTGCTCTGCGGATAAAAGATTTAAATGATCTGAATCCGGATATTTCAAGGCATTGCAACTGTCCACTATTCCCAATATCTGATCTCCGTTCATTGCGTTCCAGTCATCTTTATAAATAACAGCATAGGGATTTATAAGCTCGAGTTTGCATATAGTGGAATCTATTTCATGTATGCTTAATCCTGAAATATGGCTCAAAAAAATGATGTGTGCGCTTTTTATCTGATCCTGATAAAAAGAACCAAATGATTCCAGGCAGTCCTCAAAAGCTCCAGCATCCACAATAGTTATAATCCTGCTAATATTTATTATAAACTCTCCAGTCTCCGACATATTTCTGCATACCTTTATTATCTCTGAAAGCGCACCCACTCCAGAGGGCTCTATGAATATATGATCCGGACCATACTCGTAAACCAGTTCCTTAATGGTGCTTCTCAGGTCATCTGCCACGCTGCAGCAGATGCATCCGGCAGAAATCTCCCTCAAAGGAACCCCATTTCCTATGACATCCCCATCAATTCCAGTGTCCCCGAATTCATTTTCGATGATTGCTGCTTTTCCCTCTATATGAGGAATTATCTTTTTTAGAAAGGTAGTCTTGCCTGCTCCAAGAAAACCCGATATTATGTTTATTTCTGTTATCAATATAGTATCCTTTTTGTTATAATATTTTCGAATTTCGATAATTATGTTAACAAATATACGACCTTATGTCTAATAGAGAAAACCTATGCTATTGACATAAAAAAACAATATCTCTCGGTTTTCATTCTTCTATAAATGCCATAAACTTTTTCAATTAGACATCGTCCTGCCTTTAAAGTAAACTAGTTGCTGGTGTTTGTTTTAACAAGTCAAGATTTCTAATATCAAGAGAAAAGGGGAAAACAATGAAAAATCTAATGACGCCCAGAGAGCGTATGGATGCATTTTCAAAAGGACAGGAAATCGACAGAGTGATTACGGTTCCTGATATGGGCGTTACCATGACACATTTTACCGGTGTAAAAGCCAGTGATTATTACAAGTCTGCTGAACTTATGGCTGAATTGGAAGTGGCCTTATTCAAAAGACTTAACCATGATTCAGTGAGCATATCTACAAGTCTACGAGGAGTAGCCGAGGCTATGGGAGCCATAGTTGCTTATCCGGACTATAATATTTCATATCTGGAATCACCAGTGATTACATCTCCAAAAGAACTTGACAGACTTAAGGTCTGCAATCCTTTGACAGATGGTAATCTGCCAACCTTGCTCAAAGCAATAAGACTTACCTGTGACGCTCTTATCAAGGATGTCGATGTCTCTGCAGCAATGTCTGGTCCAATCAGCGTGGCAGCATCAGTTATCGGTACTGAGAATCTGCTTAAATGGATGATAAAACATCCTAAAGAGCTTCACCATGTAATGGAAGTCGTAACCGAATCAAACGACAGATATATTGATGAAGTTGCCAAATTAGGGGTATCTATCGGATTTGCCGATCCAGTTTCTTCAACCAGTCTGCTTAGCGTAAAGCAGTTCCGGGCTTTTTCGCTTCCTTATTTAAGGAAAAATATTGAAAGAGTAACCAAAAAGACTGGCGGCGCTCCCGGCATTCATATATGCGGGACAAGTAAAGATATATGGATGGACGTGGTAGATGCCGGCATATCAAACTTCAGTATAGATAATGCCGAGGATATTGAAGAAGCCAAGCAATTAATCGGAGACAGGGTTATCATTACCGGAAATGTGCCACCTGTTGATGTTCTTTACCTGGGCACGAAAGAAGATATTTTTAATTCTGTTAAAGAATGTATAAATAAAGGTCATGATTCAAAAAAAGGTTATATTCTCAGTACCGGTTGCCAAATTCCAATGAATACTCCAATCGAAAAAATTGAGATGTTCATGCAGGCTGCAGATACCTACGGAAAATATCCGATCATATAACAATATTACATCAAGTCGAAAAAATAATTTAGAATATTAAGGAGCATCATAGATGGAGAATCAAAAAGAAATAATAGTAAGTTTAAATGACAGAAATAAAGGAAGTTTTACAGCACTCATACCCTTGCTGGCATTTGTAGTAATATATCTGCTCTCAGGAATAATTTTGCAGGCTAAGGGCATGGAGATGGCATTTTACCAGTTTCCTGCACCAATAGCAGCTGCTATCGGTGTAATTATTGCCTTTCTTATTACGAAGGGTTCACTGGACTATAAGTTCGACACCTTTGTAAAAGGATGCGGCAGCGAAAATATAATGATAATGTGCCTGATATACCTTTTAGCCGGAGCATTTTCGAACGTATCCAGCGTAATGGGCGGAGTTGAATCTACAGTAAACCTGGGATTGACTCTGATTCCAATAAACTTCATCGTAGTCGGCGTATTTATAATATCAGGATTTATTGCTCTCGCTACCGGAACTTCTGTCGGGACTGTAGTTGCAATAACTCCTATTGCCGTTGCTCTTGCTGACAAGGGTGGACTTAACCTTGCACTTACGATTGGTGCTGTTGTCGGTGGTTCCATGCTGGGAGACAACCTATCTGTAATCTCAGATACCACGATTGCTGCAACAAGGACTCAGGGCGTAGAAATGAAGGATAAATTCAGGGCAAACATGGAATTCGTAATCCCTGCCGCTTTGATCACTATGATATTCCTGTTTGTTTTCGGGAGACCAGAGCAGCTTCCAGAAACCGAAAAATACACTTATAATTTAATCAAGATACTGCCATATCTGTTTGTTTTAGGGGCAGCCTTAAAGGGAGTAAATGTATTTGTAGTGCTTACAGGCGGGATTGTCTTCTCAGGCGCTATTGGTCTTTTTTATGGTGATTTCACAATCCTGACCCTGGTTCAGGAAATTTATTCCGGGTTTCTTGGCATGATAGATATATTCCTATTATCACTCCTTACTGGCGGGCTTGCTCATATGGTTTCTGAAGCCGGAGGATTGCAGTGGATCATCGACAAGATAAGAATGACTATAAAAGGTAAAAAATCTGCTGAGCTTGGAATATGCAGTCTTGCTTCCCTTACAAATTTTGCGACAGCTAACAATACTGTTTCCATTCTTATAAGCGGTGAACTGGCAAGCCAGATATCCAAAGAATACGACGTGGACCCGAGAAGAACTGCTTCTTTACTGGATGTATGTGCATGTACTGTTCAGGGATTGATCCCTTATGGAGCACAGCTGCTTATTGCCGCCGGCTTTACCAAAGGATTAATCAGCCCTGTTGAAATCGTCCCATATGTATGGTACCTGTTTGTACTTATAATATTCATATTAGTTTCTATTTTTACGCCTTTTGGCAGTGGATATGTTAGAAAACACCCGCTGACAAAAGCCGACTAATTTTGCGAGGAGATAATTACTATGAAAGAAACATCGATTTTTAAAAATATTGCTGAAGCCGTAGTTGAAATGGATGACGATATGGTGGTCGAATACTGCAACAAATCTCTGGAGCTGAAAATCCCTGCTGAAGATACTATAAAATCAGGACTTATCGAAGGCATGAATCAGGTCAGTGCACTCTACGAGGAAGAAGAGTATTTTCTACCAGAGGTGCTTACCTGCTCTGACACATTAAATATCGGCCTGGATATACTAAAACCTCATGTCTCAATTGATGCTCAAGATGATTCTGTTAAAATAGTCATCGGCGTGGTAGAAGGAGATACTCACGATATAGGTAAAAATCTCGTAAAAATTATGATGGAGTCAGCTGGTTTTGAAGTTCATGATTTAGGCAGAAATGTGCCACTTAACCTATTTGTTGAAAAAGCAGAGGAGCTTGATGCTGACATAATATGTATGTCTACACTCATGACTACTACAATGTCTGGAATGAAGACAGTGATAGATAAGCTGACTCAGCAGGATATACGCGGAAAATACACTGTAATGATTGGAGGAGGTCCTATTTCGAGCAAATACGCCCGAGAAATAGGGGCAGATTTCTATACTGCCGATGCAAACGAAGCCGTCCGAAAAATAAAGGAACTGGATATTAAAAAGTAGTCTAACCCGAATTTGGAACAGGGGTGTAAATATGAGCGCAAAATTTTCATGCAGATTTAAAGAAGGAGGAGAAATTTCCCCGCAGATATTAAAAAGTCTTAACATTGAGTTTAACCAAATATATTCAAGTACAGAAAACATACTCAAGATATCAAAAGCTGTGAAAAATAAAAATAACACCAGTTTTGTTACCCTCCCATTTTGTCATACCATCGAAGCTAAAGCTATGGGAGCTGATATAATCCCTGCAGATGAGATTGCAGGGCCAAGGCCCGGATCATATGTTTATAACAGCCTGGAAGAAATCAATAAAATATCAGTAACTGAAAATCTGGAGGCACAGCTTCTCTTGAATGCCTGTAAGGAACTTAAGTCTCAGGGAGAGACCGTCGCCTTTATGGTTACTGGACCTATATCCATACTCAGCAACCTCATGGATCTTACTGTACTTTTTAAAACATGGCGAAAAAGTCCCGAAAAAATACAACGAGCTTTTTCTATAATAGAAGCTATTCTCCTCGAGTATATCGAAGAAATATCAAAATCCGGGGCAGATGTAATTTCATTTGCCGATCCGGCTGGAAATCCTGACATCCTTGGAAACAAATACAATATATTCCTTATAGAAATGTTTTTGCTTCAATTCCTTAAAAAAGCAATAAAAGTATGTGACCCAGGCACATTACTATGCATATGCCCCCTTGCTGCATCAAATCTTTCAAAGCAGGGGCTGATTTTAAAAAATGAAGATAGCTCGGGGAATATAGCATGTTCGTGTATTAAAGCTAATGTTTTGCCATTAAATACTTTTACAATTTAAATTGTGCAAATAAAAGCGTACTTCAGAGAATAATCTTCTCTTTAGTACGCTTTTGCTTATCCTTTAATATATTCCATTATCTGCTTCTTGATCTGTATGAATTCCTCAGTCATGGCAAACTCCGCACCTCTGTCCCTGCCTCCTGCGACACTGAATTCTCTCGTTATATGCCCGACAGGTCCCTCCATTAT
>SAAM01000510.1 GCA_009929415.1 Clostridia bacterium
GAATACGACAGGTCAGCAAAACATCTCTCTCGTCACATAATCCGGGAGAAGCTTGGGAAAGTGGTAACTCTTGATGATACAGGTAAAAGCGGAGTATTCCTGTCTCCGACCAGAGGGCTTGTTGCCTATGATTCTGTATCTGATATCTTTGAAAGCATTGGTAAGGACGATCCCCGGGTCAAGGCCCTCAATCTCTTTGCTGAGCCCCAGATCCATACTGTTTTCGGTGATTCCTATCTCTTTATCCAGGTTTGTGAAAAATCAGGTCTGCTGAAGGTTCTGCGGACTGCTTTTTCACAAGACAAGGATTATGAGCGGGTGCTATCGCATCTGCTCCACTCGGTCCTGAAGGACGGGTCCAGGGTCTCTTGCGACGACTTCATCGGCAAGTCCTTCGCCTCCTATCTCTTCGGTTCCATCCCAACCGGCTCCCTTGGAAGCGACACGGTGTACTTTTCAATGATGGGTGAGGATAGAAGCAAGGTTGCCTTCTTCAAGGCCTTTGTCGCCCAGATGAGAAAGAAGGATCCCCAGTTTGGCAAGGGGTGTTATGTGGATTCAACTCCCTTGCCCAACACTATCAGGGACAATCCTTTCAATGCACTTTGCAGTCATGGGATACAGAGTACCTCCATCCAGACGAGGCTTGTGCTCGTATTGGATGAGAAGACGGGTTTCCCCGTATGGTATTCCATAATCCCGGGTAATGTCCTGGACCTGAGCACCCTCCACTCGACAATGGAGGATGTGGCAGAGAGCCTTGATATCCGCATCGACGATTTTGTCCTTGATGCTGGGTATGCCAGCAAGGAGACGATTGAGACCTTCCATTGCGGGAATGAGGAGGGAAAGACCATGACTGTGCGCATGCCCGCAAAGAACGGTTACCCTTACAAGACACTATACCACCAGGCAAAGAAGCTGATGAACAATGCCAAGTACGAGTTCATACGTGAGGGGCACACCTATTTCGGCAAGCGTTTTGAGACCGAAGTGTTCGGGTTCAAGATGCATGCATATGTTTTTGTGGATAGAGACAATGCATTGGAAGGGTGCAGGGGCTACCGCCTCAAGCATGAGGATGAATACCAGAAACTGACCGACAAGGAGAAGAACTGGTACGCAGTGCGCTTCGGCTTCTTCATCCTCCTTTCCACCGAGATGAAGGAACCTGATGAAAAATTGGATGATTACTTCGGCAGAACACGCATTGAGACGGTATTCAAGACCAGCAAGGAATATCTGAACCTCTTACCACTGTCGAAATGGTCAGACCTTACGGTCCGAGGGAAGATCCTCTCTGATATCATATCGACCATAGCCTTGCTGCAGCTGAGGAAAACACTCACAGGACCTGGAATCTCCACGTGCAAGCTCATTGGGAAGACCCAGTCGCTCATGTGCACGAAGAAGAAGGATGGGACGGTTATTGTTGAAGTCCCGAACAAGCAGGTGAAGGAATTCTATAAGGATCTGAAGGTAAAAGTGCCTTCGTCGGTTGACTTGAAGACATTCAAGACTGAAACTTTGCACCTGAAAACTGGGTCATAAGAACGTACTGATTTATAGGTCTACTTTTGTGTTTATCGTAGG
>SAAM01000003.1 GCA_009929415.1 Clostridia bacterium
CTCCTTGATGTTTCCTGGCTTTACAGATCCGCCATACTGAATTCTTATTCTCTGAGAAGTATCTTCGCCATATATCTTTGAAAGCTTTTCTCTTATCTGAAGACATGCCTCATTTGCCTGAGCGCTTGTTGCAGTCTTTCCTGTTCCTATAGCCCAGATTGGCTCGTATGCTATAACTGTCTTTAATGCTTCTTCAGGTGAAACTGTGACAAGTGCTGCTTCAACCTGCTCGGTAATGACTTTTTCAGTCACTCCCTGCTCTCTCTGCTCAAGAGATTCTCCTACGCATATTATAGGTGTAAGTCCTGTACTCAGAGCTTTTTTTACCTTGAGATTTACAGTTTCATCTGTTTCATTGAAATACTGCCTTCTTTCAGAGTGTCCTACTATAACATACTCCGCTCCTATTTCAAGAAGCATCTTCGCAGATACCTCGCCTGTAAATGCTCCCTCATCTTCGTAGTGAAAATTCTGGGCTCCAAGCTTGATATTTGTTCCTTTTAGTGCAGCTTTCAGATCTTTTATTATAGTAAATGGCGCACATATTACCGCTTCAACGTTTTCTGTATCACTGTCGTTTTTAACTGCATCTGCAAATTCCAGAGCCTCCGCGATTGTCTTGTACATCTTCCAGTTTCCTGCTATTATTGGTTTTCTCATCAAAAGCCTCCTTATGTTAGGGTTCTATTTAGAGTCAAGAGATACTATGCCAGGGAGTTCTTTTCCCTCAAGGAATTCGAGCGATGCGCCGCCTCCTGTTGATACGTGAGTCATCTTTTCTCCAAATCCAAGCTGATTGACTGCCGCAGCCGAGTCTCCTCCGCCTATTACAGTCACGGCATCCTCAAGCTCTGCCATGTTTTTTGCAATGGCGAGCGTTCCCTGAGCAAATTTCTTAAATTCGAACACTCCCATCGGGCCGTTCCATATTATAGTCGCAGATGATCTTACCTTCTCCACATAAAGCTCTACAGTCTTTGGTCCGATGTCTAGTCCCATATGTCCTTGTGGTATATTCTGATCCTGAGTGACAACGGCCTCTGCATCTGCTGCAAATCTGTCAGCCGCTACATTGTCCACAGGAAGAAGCATGGTAACGCCCTTCTGCTTTGCTTTTTCAATCATTTCTGCTGCATATTCCACTTTTTCTTCTTCAACAAGCGATGTTCCGATTTCATAGCCCTGAGCCTTGAGGAATGTATATGCCATGCCTCCGCCTATTATAAGCGTGTCCACCTTGTCAAGCAGCTTTTCTATCACGGCTATCTTGTCAGATACCTTTGCTCCTCCAAGTATTGCAGTGAAAGGTCTCTTTGGATTTTCAACTGCTTCTCCAAGAAATTTGAGTTCCTTCTGTATGAGGTATCCGCAGACTCTTGCCTGCATGAATTCTCCAGCGCCCACTGTAGAGCAGTGCGCTCTGTGTGCCGTTCCGAATGCATCGTTTACGAATATGTCTGCAAGTGATGCAAGCTCTCTTGAAAAAGACTCTTCGTTTTTTGTCTCTTCTTTTCTGAACCTTGTATTTTCAAGAAGGACTATGTCTCCGTCCTTCATTTCATTTATGACTTCTTTTGCTATGTCTCCTGAAACCTGAGGATCTGCTGCAAATCTCACTTCTTTTCCCAGAAGCTCAGAGAGCTTTTTCGCTACGGGCTCCAGTGAAAATGCCGCCTCATAGCCGTTTTTCGGCTTTCCGAGATGTGAGCACAGTATCACTCTTGCATTATTGTCAGAAAGATACTTTATAGTCGGAAGCGCTCCATATATCCTGTTAAGGTCTGTTATTTCTCCGTCCCTCAGCGGCACGTTGAAATCGCATCTTACAAGAGTCTTCTTTCCCGTTACATTAATGTCCTCTATGGACTTCTTATTTAGCATAGACATAGTTTTCCTCCACTTATTCAGTAAGCGATGCGAAATGTCTCAGTGTTCTTATGAGCTGATTAGTATATGACATTTCGTTATCATACCATGATACTACCTTTATAAGCTGCTCTCCGTTTACTTCCATTACCTTTGTCTGAGTCGAATCAAAAAGCGAACCGTAGCTCATGCCGATTATGTCCGAAGAAACAAGCTCCTCATCAGTGTATCCGAATGACTCGTTTGCTGAATCCTTCATTATCTGATTTATTTCCTCAACAGAGGTTTTCTTTTCCATTGTGCACACAAGTTCTGTAAGCGAACCAGTTATTACTGGAACTCTCTGAGCTGAACCATCAAGCTTTCCTTTAAGCTCCGGGATTACAAGACCTATAGCCTTTGCCGCGCCTGTTGAGTTTGGAACTATATTTGCCGCCGCCGCTCTGGCTCTTCTGAGGTCTCCCTTTGCATGCGGAGCATCAAGAGTGTTCTGGTCATTTGTGTATGCATGTATTGTAGTCATGAATCCTTTTGTTATACCAAATTTATCATTCAGTACTTTGGCCATAGGCGCAAGACAGTTTGTAGTACATGAAGCTCCGGATATCACAGTCTCTGTTCCATCGAGTATATCGTGATTTACATTGTAAACTACAGTCTTGAGATCTCCTGTTGCAGGGGCTGAAATAACCACTTTTCTGGCTCCGGCTCTGATATGAGCTTCTGCCTTCTCTTTGTCAGTGAAGAAACCTGTACATTCAAGTACCACGTCTATTCCAAGCTCTCCCCACGGAAGGTTTGCAGGGTCTTTTTCTGCATAGACATTTATCTTCTGTCCGTTTACTATGAAATCATTCTCTTCAACAACTATTTCACCGTTGAATCTTCCCTGTGCAGAGTCATATCTGAAAAGATGAGCAAGTGTTTTTGAGTTCGTAAGGTCATTTATTGCCACAACCTCAAATTTATCTGTCTGCTCGATCATTTTTCTAAGTGCAAGTCTTCCTATTCTACCAAATCCGTTTATCGCTACCTTTACCATTGTACTCTCTCCTTCTTAAGTAATCACATTTTTAATCACATTTTTAATCACATTTTTAATTTTCAATCACATTTATCAAGCAAATCCATCAGCCTGAACGCAGCACTTTCGTCTGTTATCAGAACCAGATTACTGTTGATTTTTGAAATCGACAGAATTGCCTCTGCCTTATTTCTTCCACCTGCCACACCGATTATGCTTTTCAGGTTTTTATACTGCTCCAGCTTTATTCCGACAGTTCCCGTCTCATGCACTATCTCTCCACTTATGTCAAAATAGTGTCCGAAAGATTCTGATACAGCGCCTTTTCTTTTTATTTCCTGCCACTGATCATCCGAGGTACGTCTTCTTCTCGCCATGTCCTGCGCGTTTCCGATCCCAAAAACAAGATAGTCTATTTTCTGGATATCATCTACTACGCTCTTTATCTGAGGATCGCTGTACATATAACTCATAATGTCCTTATTGATATTGTCAGGTATGTGAAGAAGCTCATATCTAGCCATAAGTTTGCCTGCCAAGTTGGCAACTATATTGTTAGACTGTATTTCGAGCACTTCGCCAAGCCCTCCTCTTGCCGGAACAATCGTCATATCCGGAAACTCTCTTTTCTGCATCTGTTCAGAGAATTCAAACATCGTGTATCCACCAGTTATGCCTACAATGCTGTCAGGCCTTACTGTTGAAAGGAAATACCTTGAAGCTTCCTTGCCAAGTTCTTTTAAAGCTTCGCGGCTGCTTTCCACCGATGTCGCCACTATTATTACCTTACTGATTCCAAGCTTTTCAGCAAGGGTGACCTGCATAAGTGAAAGTCCTCTTATCTGAGATATATATTCTCCGAGGCTGTCCAGAATGACCTTTCCTGATGGCGTGACCATCATTCCCGTTGCGTCTATGGCAATCAGGCCTTCGTTCTTCAGAAAATCAACTTCGCTTCTGATGATTCTTTCTGAAATATTCATTTTTGATGCAAGCATTCGCCTGCCAATCGTCCCTGAAAGACTTATTTCATTTAATATAGAATATCTCTTTTCAAGAAGCACTAGCGCCTCTGGGACAATCTTACGTTGAATTTCCAGGAGATTATTCATATATTCCCCCCTTTATGAGTCATAAGTTCGAGATGGTGGGACATATTTTTGCCCGCCTTCCATTTTGCGTCCCGCTTAATATTATAATACTCCATGCAGGATATTTTTTCAAGTTATTTTTGCATTTTCTGACAATTTGTATGTGATTGTTTTTAAGCAAAAATAATCAGACCCCTACTTGGCAATTAGAGTCTGATTATTTTCAATGTGATTACTTAAGAGTTTTCCAGTATAACTAAATCATCTGACCGGCAAATCTTGCAACTCTGACAAGCTGAGATGCGTACGACATCTCATTGTCATACCATGCCACAACTTTTACGAGCTGATCATCACCAACCTGCAGGATCTTTGTCTGAGTTGCATCAAACAGGCTTCCGCATGTTATTCCTATTACATCCGATGATACTATCTCGTCTTCTGTATATCCAAATGAATCATCACTGGCATCTTTCATTGCAGAATTTATTTCTTCTACACTTGTCTTTTTATCAAGAACGCATACAAGCTCCGTAAGCGAACCAGTTATCACTGGCACTCTCTGAGCTGCTCCATCGAGCTTTCCATTCAGCTCTGGAATAACAAGGCCTATTGCCTTTGCAGCACCTGTTGAGTTTGGAACTATGTTTGCTGCAGCTGCCCTTGCTCTTCTCATGTCACCTTTTGGATGAGTTCCGTCAAGAGTGTTCTGATCGTTAGTATATGCGTGTATTGTAGTTATCAGTCCGCTTTTTATTCCGAATCTGTCGTTCATTACCTTAGCCACAGGAGCAAGGCAGTTGGTTGTGCATGACGCTCCCGAAATTATATTGTCTTCAGGAGTTATTATCTGATGATTAACACCGAAAACTACTGTCTTAAGATCTCCATTTGCGGGCGCTGATATTACTACTTTCTTCGCTCCGGCTCTAATGTGAGCCTCAGCCTGCTCTTTATCTGTGAATTTTCCAGTGCACTCAAGCACAAGATCTATTCCCATTTCCTTCCATGGCAGATTTTCAGGATCTCTCTCAGATATTATCTCTACAGTCCTGCCGTTTACAGAGAACTGCTTTTCTGAAAGCACTTCAACCTTTCCATCAAATCTTCCCTGAGATGAGTCATATTTAAGAAGATGCGCCAGAGTCTGTGCATCTCTTGTGCTGTTTATTACAGCAACCTCAAAATCATCTGTGTATCTGCTCATATTCCTGAGCGCAAGTCTTCCGATTCTTCCGAATCCATTGATCGCAACCTTTATCATTGCCCCTCCTGTATATAATGAATCATTAAATTATTCAGTGACCGGGACGCATTCCGCTCCCAGTTATTTATTATACACTACTTATTTTATTTTGCAACACTTTTTTGTTTTTTTCATCAAATAGGTTATACTTTTTAATTTCTGTGCTATATTCAAAAAAACCGGATACATGCATTTTATCTAAATGCAATGATCCGGTTTTTGCTAAATCTCTCTTCTGAGGCTTGATGTAAGTATCTGAAGCTCTTCTCTGTATTTCGTGACCGTCCTTCGGGAAACCTCTATTCCCTCATCGTTAAGTATATCACATATCTTCTGATCACTCAGGGGCTTCTTCTTGTTCTCGCCCTCGATTATGTCTTTTATCCTGTCTTTTATGTTTTTGTTTGAGATTGACAGCCCGTCTGACGTGCTTACTGATGTAGTGAAAAAATACCTGAATTCAAACAGGCCTCTCGGGGTCATCATATATTTGCCGTTTACTGCTCTTGATACGGTGGATTCATGAAATCCCGTCATGTCAGCTATATCCTTGAGCTTCATGGGGATTATATGACTTTTGCCTTTTTCAAAAAACTCTATCTGGTTCTCAACGATCTTTATGGCAACCTTATGTATCGTGTTCTTTCTCTGCTCGATGTTTCTTATGAGATTAACAGCCTTGCCAAGCTTCTCTTTAATATACTTTTCGGTGTCTCTGTCCACATCTTCCTTGTGCTCAGAGAGCATCTTTCTGTAGAACTCGCTTACATAAAGATGCGGAAGCGTCGAATTACTTGTAACTTCCCAGCGGTCTCCTATTTTTTCAACATATACGTCAGGAAACACATATTCAGGCGAAAAGGAGGTAAACTCCCTTCCTGGCTTTGGATCCAGCGACTTTATTATCCGAAGTGCTTCTGCAAGCTCTTCTTCTTTAAGCTTGTATTTCTTCTGTATCAGCTGATATCTCTTTGCCGCTATATTCTCCAGCTCGTTTTCCACAAGCTTTATTACTATGTCATCCTTTGCATATGTCTTCTCAAGCTGAAGCAGCAGGCATTCCCTGAGATCTCTTGCGCATATCCCTGCCGGCTCTATGCTCTGTACTTTTTTAAGCACCCTCAGAAAAGTACCGCTCTCTGTGCCAAGTACAGCTGAGCTTTCTTCTATGTCTGCCGTAAAGTAACCGCTGTCATTGACTCTTTCGATTATGTAATATGCTATATCCTTCTCATACCCTTCAAGCCTCAGAGAGGATATCTCTTTTTCAAGGTAATCGTATATATTGACAGGCGCCTGAATGTAATTTTCAGGATTCGACTCATTATCTTCATCTTCATTATAGGATTTCGACTGATGGGTAACTACATTCTTCATATCATTTGCAAATTTCGACCAGTCTATTTCTTCTCTGGGCTCTACCTCCAGGACAGGGTTTTCTCTGATTTCTTCGGTTATCACGCTCTCTACTTCCTGGTTGTTCATATTGAGCAGCTCTATTGCCTGCTTCAGCTCTTTTGTCATCTGAAGCTTCTGAGTCTGCCTGACATCCATAGAGAAATTAATCTTCATATCAACTGCACCTCTGTTATCTTTAGTTAAAGACAGAAATTCATCTGTAATCATTATACTAATATATCATAAAATGCGACATTTTACCAAAAATTTCTTCGATTGCACCTGTTAATATTTCGCCTTTTTTCTTTTAATATAATAACATTTGTGATATCATTTATTTTATAAAAGAGGTGATAAAACTTGAATATAAATGAAGAACTATACTGGAGCAAGCTGGATAATACAGGCAAGATATATCCTGCTGTAAGCGACCTTGGGTCTACTAATGTTTTCAGGATGTCTGCGTATCTGTATGAAGATGTAAAGCCTGAAACACTAAAGATTGCGCTCAACAAAGCCCTCGAGGTCATGCCGATATTCAAGGTTAAGCTCAGAAGAGGGCTTTTCTGGCCGTATTTTGAGATCAACTTTGACGAACCGATTATTTACGAAGAGAACTTCTATCCATGCAAGACTATCCTCAGGAAAGAAAACAATAACTTCCTTTTCAAGGTTTCCTATTTCAAAAATAAGATCAACCTTGAGGTTTTTCATGCCCTCGGCGACGGAGCAGGCATTCTCAAGTTCCTCCACCACATACTTTATTATTACCTGAAGGAGCTCTATCCGGACAGGATTTCAGATGATGCTGAAATATTCAGGACCAACGTGGCCTCTATAGCCATGGGTGAGGATGCATTTGCAAAACACAAGAACGCCGCCGACGTTAAGACAAACCTTAAAAACAGAAAGGCATATTCTATCCCGGGTACGCTGATGGACGGAAACAAACTTAAGGTAATAATAGCCAAGATTCCTCTTGCTGATTTTCTCAAGGTAGTGAAATCAAAGAAAGTCACTGTATCCATATATCTGGTGGCTCTAGTGACATATGCGATCTACAGCGAGGAACTCAAGCGAGATACTCTCAAAAAGCCTATCACGGTATGCCTGCCTACGAACCTGAGAGTGTTTTTTGAGACATCTACTGTCAGGAATTTCTTTACTAATATATATCCTACCGTTGATTTTGAAAATGAAAACTATACATTTGACGATGTGCTTGATATTATCTCCGACGAGTTCAGAAAATATCTGGATAAGAACTATCTTGCCCAGAGAATAAGATATTTTTCCAATCTCGAAAAAAATCCACTCCTTCGCATAGTTCCCCTTCCGATAAAAAACTATGCCCTCAAGGGAGTATACAGGAGCAGCGAAAATACTCAGACGACCGTAATCTCAAGTCTTGGAAGAATAGAGTTCAACAACGGAATAGATGATTTCATAAAGGATCTTGAAATAATAATCAGCCCATCCTTCTCCAATCCACTCAAGACCCTCAATTTCTCTTACAAGGACACTTTCTATCTGGATTTTACTTCTCTCATAGAAGATACCGATGTAGTGAGATTTGTTATAAGGTTCCTTTCAAGACAGGGGCTTGATGTTACTGTCTATACAAACGAGGTTGAATAATGAACTACTGTAAAGAATGCAATATAAAGATATCTGTCAGATCAGAGAAGTGTCCTATCTGCAGCAGCAGCATTGAAAATATAGATTCCGAATTCATAGAGCCATATCCGAAAATAGAAATCGATTACAGGCACTTTAATTCAATAAGGCTCAGGATATACCTGTTCCTTGCGATAATAGTGTTCTTTTTCGTGATTTCAGTAAAATTTTTAACTGAAACTGACCTGACTTATTTATTTCTGTCCACAAGCGTCTTCGGATATATCTGGTTTAATATATACACCATTCACAAAGCTCTCAAAAACGTAGGCTACTTCATTCTCAAGCAGATGCTGTTCCTCTCAGGGATAACCCTGCTGATAGACTACTCTACGGGATACAGGGGATGGTCTGTAAATTATGCCATACCGCTCATCATAATTCTTGCAATTTCCTCGATATCGGCAATTGCCATGTTTAAGCCCATGCAATTTAGGGAATACTTTGTATATCAGATAACCACATCGGTGATAGGCGTTCTTTCGATATTGCTGGTGATTTTCAATCTGTCTACAGTAAGATGGACCCTTATATTCGCAGCCTTTTATTCCGCTCTCGTTATGCTCGGAATGATAATTTTTGCTGATAAAAAAGCAAAGCTCGAATTCAAAAAGAGATTCCATTTCTAAAATAATTTTACGAGGTTAAAGAATGTCAAAAACAATTAAACTTTATGAGAACAGCAGTTATATCTCAAAATTTAATGCCACAGTTACTGACTGCATTAAAGTTGAAGAGGATGACAGATTTCACGGAATCTACACATACAAGGCCGTGCTTGACAAGACGGCATTTTATCCGGAAGGCGGAGGGCAGCCTTCGGACAGAGGAAGCATTACTCTTATTCACAGATCTGCTTCCACTCATAATCCTGCGCTCAAGAACATTACTGTTTCAGCGGTAAACGAGACAAATGGAATAATATATCATTATATATCTGCCCCATTTTCTGCCGGCGACTCGGTAGAATGCAAAATCGACTGGGACTTCAGATTCATGCTCATGCAGCACCACACAGGAGAGCATATAGTATCCGGCCTCATAAACAGGCATTTCGGATTTAACAACGTGGGCTTTCATATGGGCGAGAATTACGTCACCGTAGATATCGACGGAAAGCTTACTCAGGAAGACCTCGATTTCATAGAAATCTCAGCTAATAATACCGTACAGAAGAACCTCGGAGTCAAGATCGACTGCCCTGTGCCGGAAGAGCTGGATGTACTCAATTACAGGAGCAAGAAGCAGATAGATGGAGATATAAGAATTGTGTCCGTTCCTGGAGCCGACATATGCGCATGCTGCGGAACCCACGTAAAGACAACCGGCGAGGTCGGAGTGATAAAATTCATCTCAAGCCAGAACTACAAGGGCGGCACAAGAATATACATGCTGTGCGGAAAAAGAGCTTTGCAGGACTACAATCATAAGAACAAGATTCTTTATGACATATCCGCTCAGCTTTCTACAAAGCCTGAAAATGCTCATGATGCAGTATCACAGCTTAAGTCCGACAGAGACAGGCTGAAATTCGAAAACTCAACCCTTATGGACAGAATATTTGAACTCAGAGCTGCAGCAATCGATGCCAGCCTTGAAAAGATAATCATATTCGAGGATGACCTGCTTCCTTCTGATCTCCTTAAATTTTCGTCCCATCTGACAAAAAACAGGCAGAATATAGTCTTTCTTTTCTCAGGCTGTGACGAAAAGGGGTACAAATACCTGATAAGCAGCTCATCTCATAATATAAGGCCTGTCGCAGAAAACTTTAACGAGATCTTCAGTGCAAAAGGCGGAGGCAAGGGCAACTGCATCCAGGGCACGGTAAAGGCGCTTAAATCCGATATAATGGAGTATCTTGAGCCTTATAATTTTGAGGTCTCTGCAGATATTTAAAGTTTCATTTTAGATATTTTAATCAGAATAATATTGAAAAATCTGGGACCGCCATAGCAGCTCCAGATTTTTCTGCGCTTATTATTCAGATATTCCCAGTTTTTCCATCTTATAGTTAAGAGTCTGCCTCGTAAGATTTAAATTTCTTGCGGCCTCCGCCTTGCTCCTGCTGATTTTGAGAGCGTCCCTTATGAGCCTGGTTTCAAATTCCCTTACCATATCCTCATATCCGGCAACTTCTTCCCTGTCTGCATTGACTTCACATAGATCCGTAACAAGATAATCAGGGATATCCTCTGCTGTTATTGTGGCCGTCTCAGTGATGTTGAACGCGCTTTCAATGACGTTTCTCAGTTCTCTTACGTTCCCTGGCCAGTCATGGCTGAGGAATATCTTTTCGACCTTCTCATCAAGCCCCTTTATCTTCATCTTCATCATGTCATTGTAAAAATGGATGTAATAATCAGTCAGGAGCTTTATATCATTCTTCCTGTCCTTAAGCTCATTCAGCTTGAGCGATACTATGTTGAGCCTGTAGAAAAGATCTTCTCGCAGCCTGTTGTTTCTTATAGCTTCGAATGGGTCCTCATTTATTGCTGCTATTATCCTTATGTCCGTGCTTATGTTCTTGTGTCCGCCTATTCTCCTTATGCTTCTTTCCTCTATGGCTTTGAGGATCTTGCTCTGCACTGATATATCCATCGAATTTATCTCATCGAGAAATATAGTGCCCCCGTCTGCAAGCTCAAAGAGCCCCTTATTGGTTATGGCCCCGGTAAAGCTTCCCTTCTCTGTTCCAAAAAGCGTGCTCTCAAGAAGATTTGCAGGTATCGCGGCGCAGTTCTGAGATATGAATGGCTTGTCTGACCTGCTGCTCGCAAAGTGAATCGACTGAGCTACAATCTCTTTTCCCGTTCCCGTCTTTCCTTGTATCAGTACATATGAGTCTGTCTTTGCTATCTTCCTTATCTTCTTTTTTATATTGAGCATGTAAGGGTCCTGAGTAACCAGGTTGTCTATGGTATAATTGTTTCTTCCCTCGCTCCTGACGCTCTTGTCTTCATCAGTCAGCAGTATGAACTCCTTGCTGAAATCAGATTCCACTACCTTCATGGCCACCGCCACTCCTACTATCTCATTGTCCTTGTATATCGGATATGAGCTGCTGTAGCCCTTTACCTTATCTCCTTTGTAGGTTATCAGATCTTCCTTGAACAGTATCATGGGCTTTCCGGTCCTGAGCACCTGATAGACCTCGCTGCTCTGCTCATTAGAGGTCTTGAACACGTCAAATATGTGTTTTCCAGTTATCTCATCTGCCGTAAAGCTGTACATGTCCGGTATGAATATCTCGCAGTACCTGATGATTCCGTTCCTGTCTACAACAGATATCTCATCAAAAAAATTCCTTACCGCAAATATAGATGGTATAACCTTGTCAAATTTATCAAACATACATTCACTCCTTTTGTTCATTATATCAGAATATCGCAATTATCGCTCATTTTAATTACATAAAGCAAATATTTTTTTTACAAAATCTCAGAAAAACGTTTTCACAGCTGTGTAATGATTGAAAACACAGCATTCCAGCCTTGGCATGATATTTGCATATTAAATACATATACAAAAGGAATATTTGCAGATTACAGTTAATCTGATTTTGAAAATTAATTCAGGAGGATTTTATGAGACCAGAAATAAACAACAGACTTTCGATAATAGGTGTGCCAATTGACCTTGGAGCAGGAACAAGAGGAGTTAATCTGGGTCCGGACGCAATCAGATATGCGGGACTTGAAAAAAGGCTTGTGAACATAGGATATGAAATAGAAGACAGAGGAGACATCCCTGTAAACAGAAGAGAGGCCGTTACTGTAGAGGGATCAAATCTCAAGCATCTGAACGTTGTAGCCGACGTGAACAGAAAGCTGTGTGAAGAAGTATCTGCTGCTATGAGCGAAGGAAATTTCCCACTGGTTATAGGCGGAGACCACAGCATAGCAATAGGAACCATATCAGGAGTGCTCCAGCACAAAAAGAATCTCGGTGTAATCTGGTTCGATGCTCATGGAGACATAAACACACCAGAAACAAGTCCATCAGGAAATATACACGGAATGCCTGTTGCAGTTCTTCTTGGAATGGGCGATGAATCGCTTACTTCAATCGGAGGAAAAGACAGCGTCCTTAAAAAAGAAAATATAGTATATATAGGCTCAAGAGACCTGGATTCAGGAGAGAGAAAAGCCATGAAGGAGCTTGGAATCAAGGTATTCACTATGTATGAGATAGATGACATGGGAATCAAGAAGGTAATGGAAGAGGCAATAAGAATCGCCGGAGAAGGTACTGACGGCATCCACGTAAGCTTCGATCTTGACGTACTCGACCCTGAGGTGGCACCTGGAACAGGAACAAAAGTTCCTGGAGGAATGGGCTACAGAGAAGCTCACTATGCACTTGAGCTTATAGCAAAAACAGAAAAGCTCGTAAGCGCTGAGTTCGTTGAAGTAAATCCACTTCTTGACCACGAGAACATGACAGCAAAGGCTACAGTTGCTCTTGCAGGATCCCTGCTTGGAGAATGGCTGATTTAAAACAGAATTAATTGAAATATATTTAACCCCGGAAGAATTGCTTTTATAGAATTTTCTTCCGGATTTTTTTATCCTAATTACACTCAAACATATTGTGTAAATCCAATATATAGTATATAATTCTAATCATTGAGAAATAACCACACCACATATTGTACCGAAAGGAATCAGGAAATGTTCCAGAAAATTGTAAAGAGAGATGGAAGGACCGTCGAATTTGATATCGAAAGAATAGCAACTGCAATATATAAATCTGCCGAGGCCGTAGGAGGTCAGAATCACAGAACAGCAATGAAGCTTGCTGAGGATGTAGCCAGCTATCTCGAAAAATCAAATGTAAGCCTGCCCAGCGTAGAGGAGATACAGGATGCTGTAGAAAAGATCCTGATTGAAACCGGACATGCAAAAACTGCAAAGGAATACATACTATACCGAGCAGAACGCACGAGGATTAGGGAGAAGAACACAAGGCTCATGAAGATATACGAGGGCCTTACATTCAAGGATGCCAGTGAAAATGACACCAAAAGAGAAAATGCAAACATAGACGGCGACACCGCCATGGGTACTATGCTCAAATACGGCTCCGAGGGCGCAAAGCAGTTCTATACTATGCATGTGCTCAACCCATTGCATTCTAATGCTCACGAAAACGGAGATATACACATACATGACCTTGATTTCCTTACCCTCACTACCACATGCTGCCAGATAGACATCGAAAAGCTGTTTGCCGGAGGATTCTCAACAGGACACGGATTTTTGAGAGAGCCTAATGACATATCCAGCTACTCAGCACTTACCTGCATTGCGATTCAGTCCAACCAGAATGATCAGCACGGAGGCCAGAGCATCCCGAATTTCGACTATGCACTCTCAAAAGGCGTTGCGAAAACATACGAGAGGCTCTACAGGCAGAATCTGGAAAAAGCAGTAATGCTCATATGTGATAATGAAAATTCAGAGACTTTTTCAGAGAACATGATATCTGAGATAAGAAGCAGATACGCCCTTTCTCCGGTGCTGTCCTCAGATAACGGATACCAGGACAGAGAGATTGAATATCTAAGGGACAGCTTTGGCCCTGAAAAAGCTCAAAAGATTCAGCAGTTCGTCATGAAGAAGGCCCTTTCTGAAACCGAAAGATCCTGCTATCAGGCAATGGAAGCTTTTGTTCACAACCTCAACACCATGCACAGCAGAGCAGGCGCTCAGATACCTTTCAGCTCTATAAACTACGGCATGGATACCTCAGACGAGGGAAGAATGATAATCAGAAACGTGCTACTTGCCACTGAAAAAGGGCTCGGAAACGGGGAAACGCCTATCTTCCCTATCCACATATTCAAGGTAAAGGAAGGCGTGAACTATAACCCTTCAGATCCAAACTACGACCTGTTCAGGCTTGCATGCAGGGTAAGCGCAAAAAGGCTTTTCCCTAACTTCTCATTTATCGATGCTCCCTTCAATGCAAGGTTCTACAAGGGAACGCCTGAAACGGAAGCCGCATACATGGGATGCCGTACGCGGGTAATGGCAAATGAGAACGACCCTTCAAGAGAGATCGTGAGCGGCCGTGGAAACCTGAGCTTTACATCCGTAAATCTCCCGAGGATAGCTATAAAGAGCCAGGGAAACCCGGAATTGTTCTTTGAAGAGCTGGACAGAAAGACTGAACTCGTCATAGAGCAGCTCCTTGAAAGATTTGAAATCCAGTGCAGCAAGAAAGCAAAGAACTTTCCTTTCCTGATGGGCCAGGGAATATGGCTGGACAGCGATGACCTAAGACCCGAGGATTCCATAAGAGAGGTGCTCAGACACGGAACCCTCACTGTAGGATTCATAGGTCTTGCAGAGGCGCTGAAGGCTCTTACGGGATATCACCACGGTGAATCGCAGGAAGCTCAGAAGCTTGGCCTTGAAATCATAGGAAGAATGAGAAAGAAAACCGATGAAGCTGCACAGAGATACAGGCTTAATTTCTCGCTCATAGCCACTCCTGCCGAAGGACTATCCGGCCGATTTGTAAGGATGGACAGAAAGAAGTACGGAGAGATAAGTGGTGTCACAGACAGAGAATATTACACCAACTCATTCCATATACCTGTATATCATAATATAACGGCATTTGACAAGATAAGACTCGAAGCTCCTTATCACGAGCTCACTAACGGCGGCCATATAACATATGTTGAGATGGACGGCGATCCTTGTGGAAATCTCGAAGCATTTGAATCAGTAATAAAGGCCATGAAAGAAGCAGGAATCGGCTATGGCTCGGTAAACCATCCGGTTGACAGAGATCCGGCGTGCGGCTACACAGGTATAATCGGAGAATGCTGCCCTAAGTGCGGCAGAAGCGAATCAGCTGAAATCCCATTCGAAAGAATAAGAAGGATAACCGGATACCTGGTTGGAACCGTAGACCGGTTCAACGATGCAAAAAAAGCTGAGGAAAGCCAGAGAGTAAAGCATATGGATGCTTCCTCCCAGAGAATCATGGAGACTATATGAGAATCGCCGGAATAATAAGAGAATCAATTGTAGACGGTCCGGGAATGCGGTTTGTAATATTCGCTCAGGGCTGCCCTCATGGCTGCCCCGGATGCCACAATCCCCAGACCCATGACTTTGAAGGTGGATTTGATGCAGACGTAACCTCCATAATGGCCGAAATCGAAAAAAACCCCCTTATAAGAGGAGTTACCTTTTCTGGCGGCGAACCCTTCAGCCAGGCAGGTGAATTTGCAGACCTCGCTGCGCAGCTCAAGACAAAAGGCCTTGATATCATGACCTACAGCGGCTATACATTTGAAGAGATCTCTCGCAGAGCACAGACCAGAAGCGACTGGAAAAGGCTGCTTGAGCACACAGACATACTTGCTGACGGCCCATTCATGGAAAGCATGAAGGATCTCACTCTCCGGTTCAGAGGCTCAAAAAACCAGAGGCTCATAGACGTTAATGAAACCATGAAAAACAACTTCATAACAGAATACAGATCTTTATAGAAATTTAAAAAAGTCAGGACTGACCGCAATTGGGTCAGCTCTGACTTCTTCTTTTATTAATTAAGACTTACTGCAGCTTTGCTCCGCACTCACCGCAGAACCTCGTGCCCTCAGAATTGCCTGCACCACATGCAGGACAGATTAACCCTCCGGCCTCTGCAGGAGATTCGTCTGCCACTCCTTCATCCTTGAGCTTCTGGATTTCGCCCATCACTCCGGTTATTACTTCCTTGCTCTTTCTGATATTCTCACATATTTCAGCTACCTCAGGAGAAAGCGCTTCACCTGCCTCAAACTTGCTCCAGATTATTTCTCCGATCTTCTTCTGATAATCGAGTATGTTGCGATTTTCCTCTCCTATCTTTGTATTGAGTCGTGTAATCTCCATTGCCTCGGTGGCCTTTTCGGTGACATTTTTTGCCATTTTATTGACTTTGTCAAATATTGACATTCAAATCCCCTCCTGTATATTCAAATGAAAAATATCCATAGATACCAGTTAGTTTATACCCGTAAACTTTGCGAATAAATCATTTTGCATTATCTGAGCTTTGCGTTACATTCAATTTCAAGCTGTTGAAGTATCTTCTCTATTACCGGATTGATCTCTTCATCAGTAAGCGTCCTGTCAGATGCCCTGAATTTAAGCGAGTATGCAACAGATTTCTTGTCATGCCCTATCTGAGCTCCTTCGAATATATCGAAAAGCTTTACTTCCTCGAGCAGCTTCTTTCCATGCTTTCTTATCACTTTTTCAATCTCGCTTACATACATATCCCTGTCAACTACGAGAGCTATGTCCCTGAGAACTGTAGGATATTTAGGGATAGGACTGTACAGGATTCCTGTATCAGATACAGATTTCACTTCATCTATGAATATCTCAAACAGATATACCCTCTTCTTTATTCCATAGTTTTCCAGAACCGAAGGATGAACCTCTCCAATTACCGCTATCTTCTTTCCATCTGCTACAACATTTGCGCATCTTCCAGGATGGAATGTCCTTTCTGTCTTTTCAGGCACATATTCATGTTCCTTCACTCCAAGCCCTTTCAGTACTCCCTCGAGCCTTGCCTTCATGCTGAAGAAATCCTCAGTCTTTCCATAAGCTGCAGCAACCATCGCTTTTACTTCCTGTGGAAGCTCACCCTCTGATATACTGAAGAATGTGTTTCCGTATTCAAATGCCGCAAATTCTTCGTTCTTTCTTGATGTGTTCGTATACATTACATCAAGCATAGCAGGTATGAGGCTGGTCCTCATTACAGAAGTTTCTTCGCCAAGAGGATTCAGCAGCTTCAGGAAGCTGTTTCTTCTTTCATCTGTAATGTTGGATTTTTCAAGTCCTTTAGGGCTGACAAATGAGTATGTGGATATCTCCGTAAGTCCATTGTTCATGGCAAGTGATTTCAGGATGTCCTCATACTGCCTGTCTGCGCTTTTTCTTGCCTGCGTAACTTCGGCAATTATCGCTTTTGACTCTATATTGTTGTATCCATATATTCTTGCTACTTCTTCGACAACGTCATCCGCTATTGCCATGTCAAGCCTGTAATGAGGCACTGTTACTTTTATACTGTCTCCGTCAAGGCTGCAGCCGAAATTAAGGCTTTCCAGTATAGCAGTTATCTCAGAGGCTTCGAGCTCAGTTCCCATAAGCCCGTTTATCTTTGTAAGGGTAGTCTCCACAACCTGAGGAACGAACTCCGACTTCATGGTGTCTACTACTTCGCTGCAAACAGCTCCATATCCAAGCTCTTCTATAAGCTGGCATGCCCTGTCTACTGCAAGCTTCGCTCTCAGTATATCTATGCCCTTCTCAAATTTAGATGAGGCTTCGGACCTGAGTCCCAGTCTCCTTGAGGTAAGCCTTATGCTGTCCGCATCAAAAAGAGCGCTCTCGATGACTATGTTCTTTGTATTTCCATCTATCTCAGTGTTGAATCCACCCATTACTCCGGCGATTCCTATAGGCTGCTTTCCATCAGTTATGAGGAGCATGTCCGTGTCGAGCTCTCTCTCTACGTCGTCGAGAGTTACAAGCTTTTCACCTTCATGAGCTCTCCTTACGAGTATCTTTTTGCTTTCTATCTTGTCTGCATCGAATGCGTGAAGCGGCTGGCCGTACTCTATCATTACATAGTTTGTTATGTCTACTATGTTGTTTATAGGTCTCATGCCATACTCTATAAGCCTTCTCTGCATCCAGTATGGAGATGGGCATATCTTTATGTCTCTTATCTCGCGAAGCATATATCTAGGGCACAGCGCCTCATCCTCAACTTCGACTGCGATTCTTACGGGTGCCTGGATTTCCGCTTTTACAGAAGGCACCGGGATATTGGCCTTTACTCCAAGAGTGGCCGCCGCCTCATATGCCATTCCCATCATGGACTGGCAGTCAGGCCTGTTTGACGTGAGCTCAAACTCTATTATTGCATCATTGAGAAGAAGCACGTCTCTTATGTCTTTTCCAAGCTCAACTTCATCAAGGAGAAGTATTCCGTCCTTCGACCTTTCATCTATATATTTTGAGTCTATTCCCAGCTCTTCATTTGAACATAGCATCCCGTTTGAAGCCACGCCTCTGAGCTTTCCGTTTTTGATCTTTATTCCGCCCGGAAGCTTTGCCCCGTGAAGTGCAACGGGCACATAGTCTCCCTCTGATACGTTCTTTGCTCCTGTAACTATCTGAACAGGCTCACCGCTTCCGATGTCTATCTGCGTAACTACGAGCTTTTCAGCATCCGGATGTCCTTCTATGGAAATTATCTTTCCTGTCACGACATTTTCTATCTCTTCTCCAGGAAATTCCACAGACTCAGCCTTTGTTCCTGACATTGTCATCATGTCAGCAAAGGTATTGACGTCCTGATTTATATCCACATAATCTCTAAGCCATTTTAATGATACCTTCAATTCTGCACCTCCAATTAAAATTGTGACAGGAATCTGCTGTCGTTTTCATAAAGCAGCCTGATGTCTTCTATCCCATACTTGAGCATTGCTATTCTGTCTGCTCCCATTCCAAAAGCAAAGCCTGTGTATTTCTTTGAGTCTATGCCACAGTTTTCAAGAACATTAGGGTGCACCATTCCCGCTCCCAGGATCTCTATCCATCCTTCGCCCTTGCACATGCTGCAGCCTTTTCCGTTGCATTTGAAGCATGTAACGTCAACCTCGGCGCTTGGCTCTGTAAACGGGAAGTTATGCGGTCTGAATTTGGTTTTTATCTCATCTCCGAAGAACATAGATACAAATGTCTCGAGAGTCGACTTGAGGTTTGCAAAGGTTATGCCTTCGGCTACCACAAGTCCCTCTATCTGATGAAACATTGGAGAGTGAGTAGCATCCGGAGTGTCATAGCGGAAGCATCTTCCCGGCGAAATCATTCTTATAGGAGGTTCCTGGCTCATCATGGTTCTTGCCTGAACGGTAGACGTCTGAGTCCTTAGAAGCAGATCATCCGTAAAGTAGAATGTGTCGCTCATTTCTCTTGATGGATGGTATTTTGGAGCGTTCAGCCTGTCGAAGTTGTTCGCTACCGTGTCTACCTCCGGGCCCTCCTCTATTGAGAATCCCATGGACATGAATATTTTTTCTATTTCATTTATTCCGAGCGTTATAGGGTGCATTTTTCCGACGAATCTGCCTTCTACCGGTATCGTCACGTCTATAGATTCCTTCTCAAGCTTTTCATTGAGCAGTATTTCCTTGAACTCCGATTTCTTCTTCTCTATGAAATCCTCGATTTCGGTCCTTACTTCATTGGCTACTTTACCCATTTCCGGCCTGATGTCAGACGGCAGCTTTCCCATTTCCTTCATGAGGTTTGCAAGCTCGTTCTTCTTTCCAAGGAAATTAATCCTGATTTCCTCAACTCTGTCGAGGCTTCCTGCTTCCTTAAGCTGCTCAATTGCGGCTTTTCTAAGGTTTTCCAATCTTTCTTTCAATTCTGTCACCTCTCAGATATTATTTGTCACATTGAAGAACGCCTGCGTGTGCGTAATTTTCCTTTTCCATTTCTCTTATTATTATGCTTACTGCTTCAGCAGGACAGTTTGTTGTCTCGCATATAGCTTCCGTAACTTTCTCGATCATTGCTCTTTTCTGTTCTACTGTTCTTCCTTTAAGAAGCTCCACCTGTACTATTGGCATTATAAAATCCTCCTTTAAGTGTTATTTAACTGTTAACGGCCAATATTCAGCAGGATTTAATTTTACCTGCTGAATGGGCCTGAATTTAATTATAATTATATCATTAATTTACGTTTAAAAGTCGTTAATATGACAAATTTATATTATTTTTTCCTTAGCTGAAGTATCCTCTCGTTTATAGAAGAAAGCATCTCTTCGTACTTTTCTTTCTTAGCCGTTTCTTCGTCTACGAGGCTCTGAGGCGCCTTTGCTAGGAATCCCTGATTTGTGAGCTTTCCTGCTGCCCTCTTGATTTCTCCTTCGAGCTTTGCCTTCTCTTTTTCAAGTCTCTCTATCTCTTTCTCGAAATCTATGAGCTCTGCCAGCGGAAGAAATATCTTCGCTCCTTCTATAACCATGCTTACTGCGTCCTGCGGGATTGCTGATTCATCAATGAACTCTACCTCTGATGCAGAAGCGAGAGTCTTTATATATATCTTGGCAGCATCTATCGCTTCTCTTACTTTTCCATCTGCAACTACCATTACCGTAGCTTTTTTAGAAGGTGGAACGTTCATCTCAGCTCTTGAGTTTCTTATAGATCTTACTGCTTCCATAACGATTTCCATCTGCTGCTCTTCTTTTTCAAAATTCTCGTTCTCATCATAATGTGGCCACTGCGCTACGATTATCTTTTCTTCTTTTCCAAGGTATGAATAGATCTCCTCTGTTATGAACGGCATGAACGGATGAAGAAGCTTGAGGATTTTTTCAAGCACATATGTCAGAGTGTAAAGCGCTGCATTCTTGGCCTCATCGTCTTCTCCATAAAGTCTTGGCTTAACCATCTCGATGTACCAGTCACAGAACTGAGACCATGCAAAGTCATAGATCTTTTCAGCGGCAAGACCAAGCTCAAACTTGTCTATGTTCTCCGTAACATCTGCTGCAACCTTGTTTGCCTTTGATATTATCCACTTGTCAGAAAGCTCGAGGCTGTTCATCGCTCTTTCCTTTGAAATCTCCTTATCTCCGAAATTCTCAAGGTTCATGAATATGAATCTTGAAGCGTTCCATATCTTGTTGGCAAAGTTTCTCGATGATTCCACTCTTTCTATATAGAATCTCATGTCATTTCCTGGAGAGTTTCCTGTAGCAAGAGTGAATCTGAGCGCGTCTGCACCGTATTCATCGATTATCTCCAGAGGATCTATTCCGTTTCCAAGAGACTTGCTCATCTTCCTTCCCTGAGAGTCTCTTACAAGTCCGTGGATGAGAACATGCTTGAACGGAACTTCATCCATGGTGTAAAGTGCTGAGAATACCATTCTTATTACCCAGAAGAATATTATGTCATATCCTGTAACCAGTACGCTCGTAGGATAGAAATGTCTGAGCATAGCACTTTCCTCAGGCCAGTTAAGGGTACTGAATGGCCATAGTGCTGATGAGAACCATGTATCGAGTACATCCTCATCCTGAACCAGATGCGTGGATTTGCACTTAGGGCAGATCGACGGCATTTTTCTTGCTACGATTATCTCATCGCACTCCTGACAGTAATATGCAGGTATCCTGTGTCCCCACCAGAGCTGTCTTGATATGCACCAGTCTCTTATGTTGTTTAGCCAGTTGTAGTATATCTTGTCGAATCTGTCTGGTACAAGCTCAAGGTCCTTGTTCTCGAGAGCTTCGATTGCCGGCTTTGCAAGCTTTTCCATTTTTACGAACCACTGCTTTGAAAGCCTTGGCTCTACAACAGTGTTACATCTGTAGCAGTGTCCAACGTTGTGAACATGATCCTTTATTGCTGCCATAAGGCCGTCTTTTTCAAGGTCCGCCACTATGGCCTTTCTGCATTCGTATCTTGTCATGCCTTCATATCTGCCAGCGTTCTCGTTCATTACTCCCAGCTCATCCATTACAATGATCTGCTTGAGCATATGTCTTTGTCCGATTTCAAAGTCATTAGGGTCATGCGCCGGAGTGATTTTTACAACCCCTGTTCCAAACTCCATGTCAACGTAATCATCAGCAATGATCTCTATTTCACGGTTTACATAAGGAACTATAAGAGTCTTTCCGATAAGGTGTCTGTATCTCTCGTCATCCGGGTTTACTGCTACCGCTGTATCTCCAAGTATAGTCTCCGGTCTTGTGGTAGCAACCTCGAGCTTTTCGTCTGAATCCTTTACAGGATAGTAGAAGTGATAGAACTTGCCCTCTACCTCGCCGTGATCAACCTCTGCATCAGAAAGCGAAGTCTTGCAGTCTATACACCAGTTTATTATTCTGTTTCCTCTGTAGATATGGCCGTCCTCGTAGAGCTTTACAAAGAACTCCGTTACTGCCTTGTTGCAGCCCTCATCCATGGTAAATCTCTCTTTTTCCCAGTCACATGAATCTCCGAGCTTCTTCATCTGGTCTACGATCCTGCCTCCAAACTCTTCCTTCCAAGCCCAGGCTCTCTTGAGGAATTCATCTCTTCCAAGCTCTTCCTTGGATTTTCCTTCCTGCTCTCTTATTCTCTCTACTACCTTAACCTCAGTAGCAATCGAAGCATGGTCAGTTCCCGGCTGCCACAGCGTGTTGTAGCCGTCCATTCTCTTCTGCCTTATAAGTATGTCCTGCAGAGTATGGTCGAGCGCATGTCCCATGTGAAGCTGCCCTGTTATGTTTGGCGGCGGGAGAACTATGCTGAACGGTTCTTTTGTAGCATCTGGTTTTGCGCTGAAATAGTTTCCTTCCTCCCACATCTTGTAGATTTTTTCTTCAAAATCCTTCGGGCTGTAAGTAGTTGATAAATTAGCCATTTTTACCTCCAATAATTTTTTGTATTAAAAAATCCCTCATCCATATAAGGACGAGGGACAAATTTCGCGGTACCACCTTAATTCCAGACATTGTCTGGCACTTGGATTCATCTAACGCTGAACAGGCGTCTGCACTACTTGATTTCATGCAGAAACTCCAAAGCTACATTGCACGTTTCCAGTCAGGCGACCTTTCAGCCAGTGAATCGCCCTCTCTGATACTTTCCCCCTGCAACCTCTTTTTCACAGTTATGGTAAATATTCTTCTGTTAGTCAAATATTATATCATGCTTTTCAATATTTGTTAATAAGAATCTGAGATTTATTTCAAAATATTATTACGCTTTGATATAGAATACTTTGTGACCGTCTTTTTTCACTACCTTGAGTATTTCATCGAAATCCATTACGAGCGTCGCCGAGTTGTCATTTGGATGAATCCCCAGATTCTTTGCATCCTTGAGATCCTTGTCAAATACATACTCTACAGTCTTTTCCGGATTGTTTATCACAGAAAGAGGTCCAACCTGTCCTGCAACGAGCTTTAGGTGTGTAGACAGCCTCTCGTCAGAACCAAAGCTCAGTCTTGTGCTTCCTATCTGTTTAGCTATGTCCTGGATATTTATCTGCTTGTCTTTTGGCAGGGTGACTACGAAATGTCTTTTTCCTTTAGCATCCCTGAGGAAGAAGTTTTTGCATACGTCACATTTCTGAGTTATCCCAGCTGCTTCCATATCTTCGATTGTATGAACGATTTCATGTTCTATTATCTCATATTTCAGACCCATGTCCTGAAGTGTCTTTAGTGTTAATTCTTTATTATCCATTTCTGCCTCCTGTTATGTAAACTATTTAACAATATCAGTATAGCAAATAAGGAGATAATTGTCGATAATCAAATAACAGAATCTTCGAAATCGTACGCCCTTATATTGAATGCCTCGACAAGATCTCTGAGATGCTGCGCCTGCAGCGCAAGCTCCCTGCTCGAAAATGAGCTTTCTTCTGATGCATGGCTGTTTCTGACTGTTATTGAGCTTATTTCTTTTATGGAATCTTCTATATCCATTATGTCCGATGACTGCTGGCTGGAGGCGTCATATATCCTCTCTACCAGCTCTGTTATAGCCCTTGAATCATCTACCGTTCTTGCAATTGATTCTTCAGTCGCTATCGAAGCTCTCAGACCATTTTCAACCGATTCCATAGTCCTTTTTATAAGTTCAGATGTCACTTTTGATGCCTGTGTGCTTTTGAGTGCAAGATTTCTGACCTCATTTGCTACGACAAAGAATCCTCTTCCGGCTTCTCCGGCTCTTGCTGATTCTATGGCTGCATTTATTGCCAGTATATTCGTATGAAATGCGATATCCTCTATGGACCTGATTATTTTCTGTATCTCATTTGAATTCGTCTCTATGTCTCTTATTGCTTCCGAAAGCTGCTTAATGCTCCTGTCTGTGCTGTCAGTACTTTGAAATGCCCTTTTTGAAACCTCCAGTGAATACTCTGCATCTGAAAGGTTTTCTCTGGTCTTTTCAGATATGCTTGCGACTTTATCCGAAAGAGCTCTTGTTGCTTCAGACTGCCTTATTGAGGATTCAGAAAGATCCTTAGACTGAAGCGAAAGCTGGTTTGAGCTTTCTGAGACATTTTCTGCGGATTCATTTATGTCATATATCGTAGAATTCAGTGAGCTTGCTATGTTTTTTATTGAAATCTCCAGATCTTCAAAATCGCCTTTGAAATACAGGTTCGTGTCTGCCGCGAGGTTTCCTGCAGATAATTCATGAAGCACATTAGAGATGCTGTCTATGTATCCTCTTATAGTAGAGGAGGTCTCTGCAAAAGATTCGCACAGATTTCCTATCTCGTCATTCGAGCAGTAATCGAGCTTTACCTTTAGATTTCCCTGAGAGAATTCCTCGAATGCGCCGCTAATTACTTTTACAGGCCTTATTATCTGCCTTGCCAGCGCCATGGATATTATTAACGCAAGCAGTACATTTATTGCTGATACAATTACTATTGCAGCCGTTATTTTCATTCTGAATTCATTCTGAGTGTCTATATATTCTACTGACATTACTGCAATTTCCTCGCTTATGGCCGCAAGGCGCTTTTCTGCAGCATCTGAGTTTCTTTCATATTCTTCTCTGAGAATAGATATGCTGCTCGAATCTGCATCTTTGTTAAGTATATTAAAAAGGGAATCTCTTGTGGATGAAAGAAGCGAAACATGATACTTTATAAGCTCAATATTTCGCTTTTCTCCATTGTACTTGCTTTCCAATGTATCTATGACATCCGGGAGGGTGTTAAGATAGTTTTTGGCTTCATCCAGGTTTTTCGCTGTTTCTTCCTTTGAGCCGGAATTTACAGCCTTCTGTATATGTTCTCTTGCCGAAACAAGATTCTTGCTGGCATTGAGGCTCAGATTCGTAAGCGGTATAGAGTATTGCGTAAACTCAGACATGCTATTTGAAAAATACCTGAACGCATTCAGAGATATTACTGAAGAAAAAATCAAAATGAATATTATTATGCTGAATCCTGAAAGAAGTTTGGTCTTGATCTTCATTTTTCCTCCTCACAAAAGCTTTTGCCTCTGCTTACAGTCCGATTTTAGTTTATCTCAACTCTTTTTCCGTCAACTATATATATTATTTTTTCACAGATATTAGTCAGGTGATCACCCATTCTCTCAAGATATCTTCCTACAAAAAGGAATCTCGTTCCCTGAGATATGTTTCCTGCGTTTTCATTTACTTTATGAAGTATCTCATTGTATATGTTCTTGTAGAGCTCATCAACCAGCTCGTCCTCGCTTCCGACCCTGTAGGCAAGCCTGGAGTCTTCTTCTATGAAGCTCTTCTTCGTATTCTTGATCATTTCAGAAATTATGATCTTCATCTTTGGAATATCCTTGAGAGGCTTTATATGCTGCTCGTCGCCAATCAGTATAGCTTCCTTTGCTATATTTACTGAGTAGTCTCCCATTCTCTCAAGATCGTTCACTATGCTGAGTATTGAAAACAGTATCCTGAGATCTCTCGCTGCCGGCTGCTGGAGAGCAAGCAGGTCTATGCATCTTTCCTCTATATCATCTCTCAGGGAATCTATAACGTCATCGAAGCTGATTGCCCATCTTGCAGTCTCCATATCCTGCTCTATCAGAGATCTAACGCTTTTTTCCATTATCTCATCCACATCGTCCATCATCTGTACAACCTGTGTCTTAAGTTCACTCAGGCTTAAGTCGAAACCTTCTCTAACCATCATTATCTCCTTATTTATCCATAAATTTTCGTATTAACAGTATATTACCCAAATCTTCCCGTGATGTAATCTTCCGTCTTCTTGTTTGAAGGCGTGGTGAATATCTTCTTCGTAAGGCCCTTTTCTATAAGCTCTCCCAGAAGGAAGAAAGCTGTCTCATCAGATATCCTGGCCGCCTGCTGCATGGAGTGAGTAACTATTACGATCGTATACTGCTTCTTGAGCTCCTGCATGAGGTCCTCGATCTTTGAAGTAGCAATCGGGTCAAGCGCTGAAGTAGGCTCGTCCATGAGAAGCACCTCCGGATTTACGGCAAGCGCCCTCGCAATGCACAGTCTCTGCTGCTGTCCTCCCGAGAGCCCCAGAGCAGAGCTCTTAAGTCTGTCTTTTACCTCATTCCAGATGAATGCGCCCTTGAGAGATTTTTCAACTATCTCATCAAGCGCCGCCTTATCCTTTATTCCATGTGTCCTTGGCCCGTAAGCTACATTGTCATATATGCTCATCGGAAAAGGATTCGGCTTTTGGAATACCATGCCTACTCTTTTTCTAAGCTGGTATACATCCACGCTGTCCTTGTATATATCCACTCCATCAAGGAGTATGTCGCCTTCTATCCTGCATCCCTCCACAAGATCATTCATCCTGTTCAGGGATTTTAGAAATGTTGATTTGCCGCATCCTGAAGGTCCAATAAGCGCAGTGATGCCTTCCTTGTTCAGATCTATGTTAATATCCTTAAGCGCCTGAAAATCGCCATAGAATAAGTCCATGTTCTTTATTGAAAATTTATAATCGTTCATAGAGTTTTCCTTTCGTTAGCTGTTTTTTCCAACTTTTTTGCTCAGAAATGTTGCCGAAAAATTTATAATAAGCACAGTTATTATCAGAACCGTGGCTGTTGCAAATGCCGCCTCAAACGATATGCCCTCCTTCGCAAGAAGGTAGAGATGCACTGACAGTGTCCTGCCTGAATCCATTATGCTTCCCGGAACCTGAAGCACTGTCCCTGCAGTGAGGATAAGCGCCGCAGTTTCTCCAACTACACGGCCGATGCTCAGTATCATGGCCGCGAGTATTCCTGGTGATGCAGTCGGAAGTATTATTTTGAATATCGTCCTTATCTTAGTCGCTCCAAGCCCATAGCTTCCTTCTCTGAATTCGCGGGGCACAGATTTTATGGTTTCCTCTGTTGACCTTACAATCGTAGGAAGTATCATTATGCTTGCCGTAAGAGCTCCTGAAATGAGCGACCAGCCCCAGCCAAGAGTCTTTACAAAGAACAGCATCCCGAAAAGTCCGTATATTATCGAAGGAATGCCCGAAAGGCTCTCTGTTGCAAACCTTATGGTCCTCGTTATTCTTCCCTGCTTTGCATACTCCGTAAGATATATCGCCGCTGAAATCCCTATCGGCGCCGCTATAAGGAGCGCTATGGCAACCATCTGAAGCGTTGCTGCCACGGCAGGCAGTATGCCAGTCTGCTCATTTAAAAGAAAATCCATATTTATTCCCGGAATACCCATGATAAGAATATATGACAGTATCCATAGCAGGAACATGAAAGTGAATGCAGCTGACAGATAGACCATTATCTTAAGTGTATTATTGTAAATTGATCTCATTATCTGTCACCACCTATCTTCTGAGTAAAATAATTAAGCATGAAATTGAGTATCATTATGAATACAAACAGCACTACACCTATCCCAAAGAGCGCCTCCTGATGAAGCCCGCTCGAATATGACATCTCCATGGCTATAGTCGCTGTCATGGTTCTAAGCCTGTCAAGAAGGCCTCCCGGTATTACAGGAGTGTTGCCTGATACAAGTATTACAGCCATTGTCTCGCCTACAGCTCTTCCTATACCCAGAACTATCGATGCCAGTATCCCTGACTTTGCAGCAGGAAGAGTAACTCTGAATATAGTCTCTATATGAGTGGCTCCCAGTCCCAGCGAACCTTCCCTGTAATAAGAGGGTACTGCTCTTATAGCAGTTTCGCTCAGGTTTATTATGGTTGGAAGTATCATTATGCTCAGTATCAGTATGGTTGCAAGGAGGCTGTTTCCTCCACCCCCAAATGCTCTGTCTATAAACGGGACAATAACTACAAGACCAAAGAAGCCGTAAACTACAGAGGGTATACCGGCAAGCAGGTTTATTGCGGTCCTCATGACAGAAGCTATCCTGGGAGGTGCAAGCTCAGCAAGGAATACCGCCGTAAAAACTCCAACCGGCAGCCCTATTATTACGGCTCCAATTGTAGCATAAAGGCTTCCTACTATCATTGCCCATATTCCATAGAAGTCTCCTGTAGGCTCCCACATCTTTCCAAATACAAACTCTCTGAAGCCTACCTGCGCTATTGCCGGTATACCTCTCGCCATTATATAAAATGCTATGAATATTACTGAAAAAACTGCAAACAGCGCACACAGAAAAAAAGCAAGCTCTATTGACTGTTCAGTTTTTTTTCTGGCCTTTGCTGCTTTTGCATTGTCCATATTTTTCACGCTTCCACCTCTTTGCTTAAGACTCAATTATGAGGCCCTCAACCGGGAGGGCCTCTGATTATTTATGTTAGCTTACTCTTATATATCCGTCTTTTTCTGCCTCTGCCTGACCCTCACTGCTCATTACGAAGTCAAGGAATGCCTGGTCTGTCTCAGAGATTTCACCTTTTGTCACGAGTACGAAAGGTCTTGCAACCGGGTAAGTTCCCGCTGTTATATTCTCTGCCGTTGCATCTGCACCTTCAACCTGAACTGTCTTGATTGTCTCATCTATATATCCAAGTGATACATATCCTATTGCATTTGCTTTTGATGCTACGTTTGCTTTTACAGCTCCTGTTCCTTCAGCCTGAAGCGCTGTCTCAACTAGTCCGCTGATTTTCTTGCCTTCTACTTCCTTCTCTATCTTAAGGATTTCTTCAAAAGCGCCCCTTGTTCCTGAGCCTGACTCTCTTGATACAACAAGTATCTCTTCGTCATTTCCGCCAACCTCTTTCCAGTTGGTTATCTCTCCCATGAATATCTTCTGAACCTGCTCTTTGCTAAGATTCTGAACTGGATTTTCAGGATTTACAGCTACTGCGATTCCGTCTCTGCATATTATGTGAGGAGTAGCGCCTTCTGCAATCTCTTCTTCCTTAAGCTCTCTTGATGACATTCCTATCGTAGCGCTTCCATCGATTGCCGCCTTTATTCCTGCACTTGAACCTACTGCCTGTATCTCTATCTCCACATCAGGAGTCTTGGCCTTGTATGCTTCTGCAAGCTTCTGTGCCAGCGGATCTACTGAAGTAGAGCCTACAAGTATGATCTTTGATGACGGTGCAGCTGTTGCCGAGTCTGCCGCTCCCTCAGCTGATTCTTCTTTTGATCCACATCCTGCGAGTAGTCCTGCTGATAATACAGTTGTCATTGCCAGTGCCATTAATTTTCTGTTGAATAACATATTCTGTTCTCCTTTTGGATTCTTATTTTTAGTTTTGTTTTCCTTACAAACCTATTATACTTCCGTTTCCATTTTTGTTTGTTATGCTTTTGTAAAGCTTATGTTAATTCTATGTAAAATCTCGCAGTGAAATCGCACAAAAAAAGACCCGGAGATTTTCCGGGTCCTGCTGTATTTAAAATTCTGCCGATCCAACTGTTCTTGGGAACGGGATTACGTCTCTTATATTGCTCATTCCTGTAAGATACATGATAAGTCTCTCAAATCCAAGTCCATAGCCTGCATGCTTTACTCCGCCGTATTTTCTCAGCTCAAGATACCACCAGTAATCCTCTTCATTAAGATTGCACTGCTTCATCTTTTCCACGAGGACGTCATAGCGCTCTTCTCTCTGTGATCCTCCGATAAGCTCTCCTACTCCTGGTACGAGAAGGTCCGCTGCCGCAACAGTCTTTCCGTCATCATCAAGTCGCATATAGAAAGATTTGATTTCTTTAGGATAGTTTGTGACAAATACAGGTCTCTTGAATACCTTTTCTGCAAGATATCTTTCGTGCTCTGTCTGAAGATCTACGCCCCACTCAACTGAATAGTCAAATTTTTCTCCTGATTCCTGAAGAAGCTTTACTGCATCTGTGTATGTTATTCTTCCAAATTCTGAATTTACAACGTTTTCAAGTCTCTCGAAAAGCTCTTTGTCAATTATTGAGTTAAAGAATTCCATTTCTTCCGGAGCATTTTGAAGCACGTATTTTATAACGAACTTGAGCATTTCTTCCGCATTATCAAGATAGTCCGTAAGATCTGCAAATGCCATCTCCGGCTCCATCATCCAGAACTCAGCGGCATGTCTTGCAGTATTTGAGTTTTCAGATCTGAATGTAGGTCCGAACGTATATACATTCTTGTATGCAAGCGCGAATGTCTCAGCATTCAGCTGACCGCTTACAGTAAGGTTTGTCGACTTTTTGAAGAAATCCTTTGAGTCATCCACAAGGCCATCTTCTGTCTTTGGGATATTGTTCATGTCGAGTGTGGTTACTCTGAACATCTCTCCTGCCCCTTCGCAGTCTGAGCCCGTTATTATCGGCGTGTTTACATACACGAATCCTTTATCCTGGAAAAACTTATGGATCGCATATGATGCAACCGATCTTACCCTGAAGGTCGCATTGAATGCATTAGCTCTCGGTCTGAGATGAGCTATTGTTCTCATGTATTCGAAGGTGTGTCTCTTTTTCTGTAAAGGGTAGTCTGAATCAGAGGTTGCCTCAACAGTTATTTCACTGGCATGTATCTCAAAAGGCTGCTTCGTTCCCGGAGTCTCTACAAGAGTTCCTGTTACGTTTACGGCAGTAGCGATAGGAAGCTTTACCGCCTCCTTGAAATTATCGAGCTTTCCATCTTCAATTACTACCTGAAGGTTCTTGAAGAATGTTCCGTCATTAAGCTCGATGAAGCCAAACGTCTTTGAATCTCTGGATGTCCTTATCCAGCCCTGTACTTTTATCTCTTTTCCAACATACTCTGCAGGTTCTCTGAAGAGTTTCTTTATGTCCACTGCCTTCATATAATTTTCTCCTTATATATTTTTATTATTTATCTTCAGTCTAAACATAATTTCTCGGATTTATTGTCGCTCCATTTTTTCTGACTTCAAAATGGAGGTGATTTCCTGTGGAATAACCGGTAGATCCTACTTTGGATATAACGGATCCTCTTTTTACTGTCTGGCCAGTCTTTGCCACAAGAGAAGAGTTGTGTGCATATACTGTAACTATGCCGCCGCCGTGATCTATCATGACTACGTTGCCATAGCTGTTCTTGTATCCTGAAAATATAACTACTCCATCGCTTGCCGCATATACCGCAGTACCCTTTGGAGCGGCTATGTCAAGCCCCTGATGGAAACTTTTCGATCCATTTATAGGATCGCTCCTGTATCCGTAAGTCGAGGTTATCGTGCCTCTTATTGCCAGCGGCCAGTGCATTGAGCCACCTGAGTAATTCTTCTGGGTAGAGCTCTTGCTTTTAGGCTTTGCAAGAAGTGCCTGAATCTGCTTTTCAATGGCCGCAGATTCTCTCTGGAGCTCTTCTTCCTGAAGTCTGAGCTTGTCTAAGTCCTGCGCTATCTTATGCTTTTCAGAAAGCTGCACTCCAAGATTTTCTTCCATTACGCTCTGCTCGCTCGCCATTTCCTGCTGTATCTTTGTCATCTTTACCTTGCTTGCCTCGAGCGATTTTTTCTGCTGCTCGTGCTTCTGTCTGCTCTTTTCAAGCTCCTCAAGAAGCTCCTTGTCATGATTCACTATCCTCTGAATATTGTTTACATTGGACAGCAGATCAGAAATATCTTCTGATGAGAGAAGAATCTGCAGATAGCTGATATCACTCGTCTTGTACATAACTCTGAGCCTTTCTTGAAGCAGCTCCTCGTTTTTTTCAAGATCCTTTTCAATTTCAGCAATCTTCTTCTTTGTCGCCTTTATATCTACATTGAGTCCGGCGAGCTGAGACTGAAGCTCGTCAAGCTTTGCCTGGCTCTCATTTATCTTCTGGTCAAGGCTGTAGATATTCTTGTTTATGTCATTTACTTCCTGTTTTTTCTGATTTATCTCTGCAGTTATCTTGCCTTTTTCAGTCTTTATGGTGCTGAGCTGACTCTTCTGCTTGCTCACGTCCGGTGCCGCAAATACTGTCGTGAACGAGAGCGAGGCTATCAGTATCCCGCTCAGGATTGCTCCTTTTTTCATTATCTATACCTCCAGATATCTTCTGACTGAAATAACACTTCCAACCGTTCCAATTCCAATTCCCATAGATATAAACACCGTTGATATCGTTCCAAGTATGTCATTTATCCTTATCAGATATCCATTTATGAAGTTCATGCTGCTCGAAATAAGGAAGTCATAGACTACGCTGTAAAGGCCGTATGTCACGAATATGGCTATGACGGCTCCTATGAACCCGAGTATGAGGCCTTCGATTATGAATGGCCATCTTACGAACCAGTTGGTAGCCCCTATATACTTCATTATGAATATCTCTCTCTTCCTCGCATAGAGGGTGAGCTTTATAGTGGTAGCTATTATGAATACAGATACGAATGAAAGCAGTGCCATCAGCGCAAGTCCGAATTTGTTTACCGTGGATGCGATGCTGTTAAGCTGCTGCACAATATCCTTGTAATAGCTTATGTCGTCTATATTATCCAGCTTCTGGATGTCTGCTACCATCTGATCTGCCTTCTGCGTGTCTTCGATTTCGACTATATATGAATTCTGGAGCGGGTTCTCTATGCCCTCAAGCAGATAGGAATTCTCTCCCCATCTCTCCTTGAGATTTATGAGCGCCTGTTCCTTTGTCTCGTAAGTAATGCTTCTCACATTATCGATGCTCTCGATTTTGCTCTTTACCGAAAGAATATCATCCTGGCTCAGGTCATCCACCAGAAAAACCTGCACCGAGTTGAACTGCTCTTTTGTCTGCTCAGAAATGAAATTTATGTTGAGGACTATGCACAGCATTATTCCAAGCACAAAAAGCGACGAGGCAACCGAAGCAACTGATGCAAGCGACATTGAACGGTTTCTTGCGAGCCCCTTCATGCCTTCCTTTATGCTATAGATAAGATTGTTTAACATTTGTGTAATTCCCCCTTTGCACATCACTTGTAACCATACCTTTATCGAGGGTTATTACTCTCTTCTGAAGCTTGTCCACGATTTCTTTTGCATGAGTAGCTATTATTACTGTGGTCCCTCTTCGATTTATATCCTGAAGGATCTCCATGATCTCATCTGCATTCTGTGGATCCAGGTTTCCTGTAGGCTCATCTGCTATAAGTATGACTGGATTGTTTATTATCGCTCTTGCGATTCCGACTCTCTGCTGTTCTCCTCCTGAAAGCTGATTTGGATAGGATTTTGCCTTGTCGCTCAGTCCTACGAGCGAGAGCGCTACCGGAACCTTCCTTCTTATATCCTTTTTCTTCTGCTGAGTGATTTCCATGGCAAAGGCTATATTTTCATATACCGTCTTGTTAGGCAGCAGCCTGAAGTCCTGAAACACGACTCCCATATTTCTCCTGAATCTTGGGATAGTCCTGGGAGAAAGCATGGCTACGTTTTTTTCATTAACCGTCAGCGTTCCTTCCGAAGGTATCTCTTCTCTAAGAAGAAGCTTTATGAAGGTAGATTTTCCCGCACCTGAGCTCCCTACAAGGAAAACAAACTCTCCCCGGTTTATATTTATGTTTACGTCCTTTAACGCGAATTTATCCTTTTTTTCATATTTTTTACTTACATTCTCAAACTTAATCAATTTTGCCTCCTCTGAAACTACTTGTTTGGAGTTTCTCTCCTTAAACAGTAAATTTGATTCGATAAACTGGCAAATTCCAAAATAGTAAGAGTCTCCCCTCTTCTTTTTGGATCTATGCCCGAAGCTTCAAGAGCTTTTTCAATTATTTCTTTTTCAAAATCCCCATAAGTCGAGAGTGAATTGAGAATCGTCTTCCTTCTTTTTGAGAAGGACCCCTTGACAACCTCAAAAAACAGATCTGAATCCATGAGATCCACACCTTTATCCTGTTTTACATCAATTCTGAGCACCGAAGAATCTACATTCGGCGGCGGTACAAAAGCTCCCTTTGGCGCTTTTGCGATTATGCGGCTGTCAGCGTAGTACTGTATCGCTACAGAGAGGCTTCCGTATGCCTTGGTTGAAGGTTTTGCAGCAATTCTGTCGGCTACTTCCTTCTGTATCATTATCACCATGGAAGAAAGGGCTATTCCCTCCTCAAGAAATCTCATTATTATAGGAGTGGTGATGTAATAAGGCAGATTTGCTACAACCTTTATCTTCTGATCAGGTGAATGCTCACGCACAAGCGCAGGCAGGTCCACCTTCAGTATATCCTGATTTATTATCTCTACGTTGTCAAACTCCGAAAGAGTTTCACTCAGTATTGGTATAAGCCTTGAGTCTATCTCTATTGCGACAACTTTTTTTGCTCTTCTGGCAAGCTCCGATGTGAGCGTGCCTATTCCAGTCCCAATCTCAAAAACGATGTCATCGCTTCCTATATCCGCTCCATCAACTATCTTTCTCAGTATGTTTCCATCTACGAGGAAATTCTGTCCCAGAGATTTGGTGAAGTTGAATCCATATTTTTCTACAATAGCCTTCGTGGCCGTGTGAGTTGCTAAATTACTCATATATCTCCCTGTTTACAGTGCTTACCGCTTCGGAAAATTCTTCTCTGGTAATACCATAATTATTCAATCTTGATAAAAACTGCTTTGCGTTCGCGTATCCTATTCCAAGTATCTGCCCTGCAAGGTCTCTTCTTTTTCTTGAATCATTTCCCATAAGCAGGTCGTTATCCAGAAGGTCCCTGTTCGTGAATTCCGTTCTTTTTGATGTAAGCTGGCACCTGGCACTCTCAAGTGCCATTAGTATTGCCTCAGGGCTAGCATTTTCAACACCTATGTCATCATCTTTTACAGCAAGCTCTCGTGGAATATATGCATGCTTGCAGTTTCCTGCAATGCTTATTATCTCTTTTCTTATTTTCTCTCCTGCATAATCAGGATCAGTAAGGACAATTATGCCTCGTGTTTCGGCAGCTTTTTTAATTCTCTCCCTGACGTCTTTTGGAAATCCAAAACCATTGGTTGCTATTATCTCTGCATCTACTGCCTTCTTTACCGCAGAGATATCATCTTTTCCTTCTACTACAATTACTTCTTTGATCAAATTTATCTCCAGACATTTTTTACAAAAAAACCAACGCTTATATGCATTGGTGATTAATGAGTATACCTGTAAGCCGAGTTCTGTCTTGAATAGCCATCTATCTAGGCCTGCTGTCACCAGCAGGCTCAAGCGACCTACCTACGGATAGGGACGGGCAGCCCCCTTTCTTGATCCTACTTGGTCTTGCTCCGGATGGGGTTTACATAGCCAATTGATCACCCAATTGCTGGTAAGCTCTTACCTCACCTTTCCACCCTTACCTGAATTACAGGCGGTATATCTCTGTTGCACTTTCCTTAGAGTCGCCTCCACTAGGTGTTACCTAGCACCCTCGCCCTACGGAGCTCGGACTTTCCTCATGGTTTTATCCATGCGACTATTCGGTATACTCACTGAAATATAATACCACAATTTCATATTAATTTCAACTTTTCATGTAAATTTGTTTTGAGTGTGTCAATTTTCTTGCTCAAATATTTAAAATATTTCTTGTAATAGATTTTCTATTGTAGTAAAATTAATATTGTTAAACGTACAAGGAGGACGATAGATGCTAATTCCAACCCATATGAGAATGTCAGAAATTATATATTCAAACATAGAAAAGAATACTGATTTTTTATTGAACCGACTCACCTTCAAGACTGGCAACATGAGTCCTGATATCCCTCTTTACCACAAACACCTCAAGCATTACAAGCATCAGAACTTTGATTATATACTTCAGATGATAAGCGAGCTTTCATCTGTTGACCCAACTGTAAGCATGGCTGAAATGAATATGTATTCCTACAGGCTTGGAGTCATAGCACACTACGTATGTGACTACTTCTGTCTCCCTCATCACGACAGAGACACTTATCAGGATAACCTCAAGAAGCACCTTGTTTACGAAAAAGATCTGCATAAGGCAGTAAAGCAATATTCTCACACAGACGCAGTAGAATTTAACAGCGGTCTCTCATTGAAAAGCCATGAACTGGTTCATTTTTTTGATGAACTGCTCCAGAAGTACCTGAACGAAGAAGTTTCATTCGAGAACGATCTTCAGTTTGCCATATCAGCGGCTTCGATGGTATGCTCAGCAATAGTGATGAGTTCACTCAGCATAAATACTGCGGAGCTTGCTTACGCATAATATATTTAATATAATCTCAAAAGGGACACCATCCTGACGCAAGTCAGAAGGCATCCCTTTTTTTATTCTTTATAATTCGGTTTTCTATTTAAAATACAGTATATTGCTGAGATTTCTGCCCGGAGAGGAAATAAACCTTCCATTGGCATACAGCCCACTGGAAGCTCCTCCGTCAAGATTCATGGCATCAGTGCATCCCAGGCTGAGCATGATTCCTGCGAGCTCGCTCACCTTCGCAGTAGTAGTGGCTATGATTATATTGCCATTTGGCTTTATGCCTATCGCAGACCTTGCGCCTGCATTCGAAAGTATCTTTGCCTCCGTAAAGCCTTCATCCTTATAGCTCTGCATATCCGTTATCTTCTGTGAGTTTTTTAAAACCATCGGTCCTGCGCCCACTGCAAGCATGAGGTCATTATTATCAAGTCCGGAAACCTCGTATTTCCAGCTCACTGTACTTCCCTCGCTGCATGCTGATGCAAACCTTGAAAGGGCACTGCTTGAACCGCTTACGTTAAGCACAAATCCCCCCTGCGGAATCTCAGCATCTTCTCCGGAAACCTTCTTTATTACTTTGCCATCCCTGTCCACCATTATATTTATCCCTGATTTTATTCCCAGGTTCTTTCCCCATCTGTCTGTATAAAGATATATTCCCTGAGCTCCTACTTTCCTGTTTATTCCATATACGCCCACCGTGTGCTGTGTATCATGCGCCGTAGCTGAAATGCTCGTCTTTATCCTTCCTATTTGTGCCGATCCGTCTTTCGTTATAGTAAAGCTCGTTCCGTTGTCATACTTGTGTATGAGCTCACCTTTGTTTATCAGGTTCCCATTCGGAAGAAACGGACCCTGTTTTTCATACGCATTGAAAAATGTGCCGTTTACAGCTACTTTTGCAGAAAACGCCTTTGCCATGGCTGACATGGGCTGCACCCCACCTACTTTGTTCTGGCCAATTGCTATGTATCCACTCATGCTTCCTTTTGGTATTTCTGCTACATTTACAGCTTTTCCTGCCACAGTCTTTGAATATGTCTTATATGCCGGCTGCTCCGAGTGAACGCTAAGTCCTGATGCCGACATAACAAGCACGGTAAGAGCACACAAGGCTGATTTCAATCTGATTTTTTTCATTCTTTACCCCCGTAAAATATATTGGTAGTGTAAAGTTTTACACCCCTGTTTTGTTTAATATTGCTATATATTCAAAGGTTTTCAATGTTTTTTTAAATAAAAAAACAATGACCCCCCATTT